>CAJCBN010000423.1 GCA_903960645.1 uncultured Actinomycetes bacterium
GACGCCACCGCCGTGCTGAGCGTGATGGGGCCGCAGAGCCGTGCGCTCTTGCAGCCGCTCGTCGACGGCGACCTCACCAATGAGGCCTTCCCCTTCGGCTCGGTGCGCGAGGTCGCGATCGCCGGCCACGTGCTGCACGCGGCGCGCGTGACGTACGTCGGTGAGCTCGGCTGGGAGCTCCACGTGCCCGCGGAGGCTGCGACGCCGGTGTTGGAGACGATCCTTGCCGCTGGCGACGCGGACACGACTGCCGTGCTGGCCGGCCACTACGCGATCAACTCGCTGCGCCTCGAGAAGGCGTATCGGGCCTGGGGGCACGAGCTGTCGCCGGACGAGACTCCGCTCGAGGCCGGGCTTGGCTTCGCCGTGGCCTGGGATAAGCCCGGCGGCTTCGTCGGCCGCGAGGCGCTACTGGCGCAGCGTGAGGCCGGCGCGGATGCGCTGGCCAAGCGACTCGTCGCGTTCCGGGCGGTCGATCCGGCGGTCACGCTGTGGGGCGGCGAGCGCCTCTGGCGCGACAGCGAGCCGCTCGGCTACACGACCAGCGCTGCCTACGGGCATGCGGTCGGCGGCGCCGTCGCCCTTGGCTACGCGCGTAATCCCGACGGCGTCACCCACGAATGGCTGATGGCCGGCGACTACGCCGCCGAGGTCAACGGCGAGCGCCATCCGCTTGAGGCCTCGCTGAGGCCCTTCTACAACCCCGACCGCAGCCGCGTGCTGTCCTAGGAGCACGGCATGACCGACCAGGCCGACATCGTCATCATCGGCGGCGGGGTGACGGGCTGCAGCATCGCCTACCACCTCGCCAAGCTAACCGGGGGGACCGGCCGGATCGTCCTGATCGACAAGGGCGAGCTCACGAGCGGCTCGACGCACCACGCGGCCGGCCTCGTCACGCAGTACAACCCCTCCCAGACGATGATGCGGTTCCGCCGCTATTCGATCGAGCTCTACCACGAGCTCGACGTGTTCGAGCAGACGGGCTCGCTGCGCATCGCCTCGACGCCGGAGCAGTTGGCGGAGATGCGGCGCGGCGTGTCACGCGCCCGCGGTATCGGCCTCGACGTCGAGCTGCTCGAGCCGGAGGCGGCGCTCGCGCGCATGCCCGCGGCCTCGCCCGACGCGCTGCACGGTGGCATCTGGGTGCCGGAGGACGGCTGGCTGGATCCGCACCGCACCACCTACGCGCTTGCCAACGCCGCCCGCGAGCTCGGCGTGGAGATCATCCAGCACTGCCGCGTGACCGGCATCGACCGTGGGTACCACGGCGAGATCGTCGGCGTGCGCACCGAGGACGGGCGCATCGCCACCGAGCAGGTCGTCAACGCGGCCGGCATGTGGGCGCCGCGCGTCTGCGCGATGGTCGGTGGCTGGGTGCCATCGACGCCTGTCGATCACCAGCACATCGCCCTCGCCGCGGTTGAGGGGCACGAGCTCCCGCGCGACATGCCGTGCTTCCGCGATCCCGACAATCTCGTTTACGGCAAGGCCGAGGCCGGCGGCGTGCTGTTCGGCGGCTACGAGCCGAACGCGCCGGCACGCTGGATCGACGGCGTGCCGTGGGAGCACAGCGCCCGCACGGTCCCCGCCGACGAGGAGCGCTTCGTCCAGCTGATGGAAGGCGCGATCCGCCGCTTCCC
>CAJCBN010000424.1 GCA_903960645.1 uncultured Actinomycetes bacterium
CTGGCCGTCCATACCTTCCTCTCGGCGGTCGTATGGCTGGGAGTCGACGGCACGGTTTCCGAGCCCGTGGCTCACACCGGCTCCGTGCTCTACCTCTTCATTGCGTACGCGCTGCTGCCGATCTACGTACCGATCGCCGTCCTGCTCATCGCCCCACCCGACTGGCACCGAAATGCCGTCCTGGTGATGTGCGCCGTCGGTGCTATCCCGGCTCTCGGCTACGGGCATGCCCTAATGCAGGGCCAGGGGACGGCTTCGCCGGACAGCTACTACATCGCGTTCGGAATGCAGGGAACGGCCGGCGTGCTCGGAGTGCTCTACGTGGTGAGCACGTGCGGCGCGCTGCTGCTCTCCGGCTCGGCGCCGCTCATTGCCTGGGGTGTGGTGAATGCGGTCGCAGTCTCTGCACTCGTCGCATGGAACAGCCTCGGCCTTCCGGCACTGTGGTGCCTCTGGGCCGCGGTTACGAGCGGGTTCGCCGCGTGGTGCCTGCGAAAGGAGCGCCCCCAGCAGATTGAGACGGACTGGGTCGCGGAGGCCCTCCGGCCCCGCGGAATTCGGCCCTAGACCTCAGTCTCCTTGACGAATCCCGTCGCACGCCGTCGCGAGCAGACTCCACCAGGTTGGCAGGTCTGCTGTCGGCACGGCGAGCACGAGCGGCACATCAGCCCCGTCGGCCCGCACCCAAAGGGTGAAGACGAATGGCTTCGAAGACTCGCCCATCGAGTGCCCGTCGCAGCGGCCCGAGCTGCTGGCCACGATCGGCAGGCGACTTTGCCGTTGGTCCGGCACGCGCCACGGGAGAGGGGCGACGGGCGTGAAGTCGACGAGGACGGAACCGAGGGCGCCGTTGACCTCGATTGGCGCACCGAAGGGAGGGTTGCGTGCAATGTCGACGAAGCCGAGCCAGACGCGCCGCCCTTCTTGCTGAGCCGGTCGCCAGTCGGCGCCCAAGGTGAAGGCAGCCCGATCTTGGAGCGACGCCACCGCGCAGTCGTGGGTGCGGATGCGTTCGAGCAGTTGGGCGTCGGGGAGGTCCGTGAGCTCGATAGTGCTGGATTCGCCCTGCTCATCGGTGATGGTGATGCGAGCGGAGGCTGGCCGTGGCAGCTCGGTCGCGTTGCAGTCAGCGCTCGTCAGCGTGATCGGCAGTGCAACGGCCACATGCGGCTGGATGAGGACAGGACGGTGGTCCCATGCGGCGTCGAGTTGCCGGGCGAAGCCAGCGGCCTCGAGCCTGACGTCGGTAACCGACACCGGTGCCGAGTCGCCGAAGACCAGTCGCAGGGACACCACGCGCTTGATTTGATCGCGGCGCTGCTGGGTGATGCTGGCAATGACGGGGTCGAGCTCGGGTTCAGCAGCGATTGCTGCATTCGGTGTCGCGGTAGGCGGTGCGGTAGCAACCGCAGTTACAGGCGCTGAGCAGCCGGCGAACATGAGCGGAAGCGTCATCACAGCAATGATCGCGGCGCGCACCCGGCCATTCTCCCCCGGCCGCAGTGCTCATGCCGGCCGCAGTGCTCATGCCGGCCGCAGTGCTCATGCCGGCCGCAGTGCTCATGCCGGCCGCAGTGCTCATGCCGGCCGCAGTGC
>CAJCBN010000425.1 GCA_903960645.1 uncultured Actinomycetes bacterium
CGCCAGCGCGACGAGGAGGGCCAGACGCCGCGCGGCGAACGGATCGCCTTTGCCCTGTGGGGTGCCCTCGGGAGCCGCCCGCGCCTGTACCGCGCCTCGACGGCCGCGAGCCGCTCGCTGCTCGGCGTGCTGGCGCAGGCGGACGGCACGGTTTCGACACGGCTACCCGGGCTGCGCCGCTGGACCTCTACGCGCGATCTTCCCCTGCGGCGGCTGGGACGATGACCGACCGCGCAACCTTCCTCGCCACCGTGCGGGCCACACCGCGCGGCAGCGACCCGGGGCTCCTCGACCGCAGCGCGGCACCGCCGGCGCCGACGGAGCTGCGGGCGGGCGAGGATCCGGTCGATCGCTTTCAGCGGGAGGCGGAGTTGGTGTCGACCTCCGTCCTGCGCGTACCCGCTGCGGCAGTCGGGACGACCGTGGCCGGGCTGCTGGTGGCCGCCGGCGCGCAGCGCGTCGCCGCCACGGCGGATCTTGCCAGCCACCTGACGGGCGTCGTCGCGGCCTGCGCCGCCGAGGGGATTGACGCCGAGGCCTACGCGGAGGTTGCGCCGGATCGAGGGCGGGCCGGAGCGCTCGACGCGACGGTGACGGGCTGCGCGGCAGCCGTGGCGGCGACGGGCTCAATCGTGACGACGGCGAGCGGTGCCGGACGCGCCGGCGCGCTGATCGCGCCGATGCACGTCTGCGTGGTGGAGCAGGGCCAGATCGTGGATGGCCTGCACGCGTTGTTTGCCGGTTCGGCTCTGGTGGACGCAGGCAGCCTGCTCGCCTTGCAGGCAGGCCCCAGTCGCAGCGCGGACATCGAGAAGGTGCTGATCCTCGGCGTGCACGGTCCCGGTGACGTGCACGTCGTAATCGTCGAGGGCTGACGCCTCAGGCGACGATGTCGACCGGGGTGCCCGGTCGGACGAGTGCGGTGATCCGGCCAATGCCGGGATCCGGCACCCGGATGCAGCCATGCGACGGATTGGTGCCGGCCTCGGCCCACAGCGCGCCGCGTGCACCGTGGATGGCGACGCGCCCCGGGCCGCCGGCGTACTCGAAGAGGACGTTCGAATGCGCGGTCAGGTGCAGCGCCCACGGGCCAAGCGGGCTGAACCACGGCTCGCGCACCTCCTGGTAGATCGAGAAGCGGCCCTTCGGCGTCGGCGTGGCACGCGCTCCGAGCGCCACGCCAATGCGGCGGACGAGTCGGCCCTTGCGGTAGACGCTGAGGGTATGGCGCTTGAGGGAGATGCGAACGCGCATAGGGTCGATGGAGACGATCGTATTGGCCTCGTTGATCCAGCCGGAGCTGCCGTTGGGTCGGCTCGGCAGGAGCACCCGCAGCCACCCGGTGCCGTTGGCCGCGACCGTGCGCTCGAGGACTTGCAGCACTACGGGGTTGCCCGTGCTGGCAATCCAGGGCTGCAGCAACCGGCGCGGAGCTGCCTCACCCGGACGGTCGAAGACGCCGACGCGCGTGATGAGACGCGCCACGTAGACCTGCTTCGGCGTGGGGCGGTAGGACGGGTCGGGGGTGAAGAGCGGTGCGGGGGGTGCCGGGAGGGAACTCTCGGCCTGCGCATTGATGATCGCGGTCTCCGGATCCTGCGCGGCAGCGCCGACCGGGAGGGCGATCAGGGTGGCCGCCATCAGGCCGATCAGCAGGAGCAGACGCCGCATGGCCCAAGTATCGCCTACCTTCAGCCCACTTGGGGTTGGACGGCGACCCGGCTTGCATGCGACCATGCCGTTATGAACGCTCCGCACCGCTCGCTCTGGCTCGATCAGGCCTACACCGGCTCGACAGACCGTCCCGCCCTGACCGGAGGTGACCGTGCCGATGTCGCGATCGTCGGCGGCGGGTTCCTCGGCCTCTGGACCGCGATCATCCTGAAGGAGCGCGAGCCTTCGCTCGACGTCGTCATCATCGAGCGCGACATCTGTGGCGGCGGCGCCTCGGGCCGCAACGGCGGCTTCGTGTTGAGCTGGTGGCCCAAGCTCTCGACGCTCGTCAAGCTGGTCGGCGAGCGGGAAGCGGTCGAGCTGGCCCAGGCGTCGGAGGACGCCATCGGCGAGATCGAGGCGGCCTGCGAGCAGTACACCATCGACGCCCAGTTCCGCCGCGGCGGCTGGCTGTGGACGGCAGCCACGGAGGTGCAGCGCGGCTCGTGGGCGCCCACCGTCGAGCTGTGCGATCGCCTCGGCGTCCACCCGTTCCAGCAGCTGTCCCCGGAGGAGGTGGCCCGCCGGTCCGGCTCGTCCGTGCACCTCGAGGGTGTCCTCGAGCCGTCGGGTGCCACCGTGCATCCGGGCTACCTCGTGCGCGGGATGGCGCGTGTGGCTCAGCAGCTCGGTGTGCGGATCTACGAGCACACCCCGATGGTCGAACTCGATCGTCGTGAGCCCGCCGTGCTGCGGACGCCGAACGGCGTGCTGACGGCCGACAAGGTCGTGCTGGCGATCAACGCGCACGCAGCCGGGGTGCGCGAGCTGCACCGCAAGATCGTGGCGATCACCAGTGACATGGTGTCGACGCCGCCGATCCCCGAACGCCTCGAGGAGATCGGGTGGACGGGCGGCGAGTGCATCTCCGATTCGCAGCTTCAGATCCACTACTACCGCACCACGACCGACGGGCGGATCGCCTTCGGCAAGGGCGGCTGGGGCATCGCTCTGGGTGGGCGCATGGGCAGCGCATTCGATCGGGATCCCAAGCGCGCAGCGGACGTGACGCTCGGCTTCCGGCGCCTCTATCCGAACCTCGCCGACGTCGCGATTGATCGCGACTGGAGCGGCCCTATCGACCGCTCGCCGACCGGGATTCCGTTGTTTGGCAATCTGGGCGGACGCCCGCATCTTCTGTACGGCGCGGGCTTCAGCGGCAACGGGGTGGGCCCTGCGCGTCTCGGCGGTCGCATCCTCGCCGGCATGGTGCTCGGTGACCGTTCCGGGCTGGCCGTCTGCGGTCTCGTCAACGGCCGCCCCGGCAGCTTCCCGCCCGATCCGATCCGCTACGTCGGCGCGCACGTCGTGCGTACGGGCGTGGCGGCGAAGGAGGCGCGTGAGGCGGTCGGGCAGGAGCCCAGCCGGATCTCGGAGTTCCTCGCCGGCCTCGCTCCCGGCGGGATGATCCCCAAGAAATCGAAGCAGAAGGCGTAGCGGCTAGTCGCCGACGGCCTCGGCAACGGCGATGCCGGCCGCCGGGGCAGTCTGCCGCAGGAGCGCGACCTCGACACGATTGTCGTGGAAGGTGGGGGCTCCACCCATATCCGCGTCCCGGACCGGCGTCGTCGCGTTGACGTTGTTGCCGTCGCCGTCCTTCGCCCAGTAGGCCTTGTACGACCAGGCGACGCCGTCGCGGGCGTGGGGATGGATGGCTGCGAGGCAACGGAAGGCGCCGCGGTCGTTCGCGACCTCGACCTGGTCGCCGGGCTCGATGCCGCGTGCAGCCGCATCGTTCGGGCTGAGAAACACGGTCGGAGCACCGGTCATGTGCAGGTGCCCGGGGAGGTCGGCGAACGTCGAATTGAGGAAGAAGCGGTGCGCCGGCGAGATCAGGATCAGCGGCCAGCGCTGGGCCAGAACCGTGTCGGCTCCCTCGAACGACGGCGTGTAGCCGGGGATCGGATCGAGACCAGCGTCGGCCAAGGCAGGCACCGTGATGTGCAGCCGGCCGTCGCTCGTAGGAAAGTCGCCGTGGGCGTGCGGCGCAGTTCCGGTGCGGTCGTCGATGGCGGCGTAGCCGGTCTCGCGGAGGCGCTCGAAGGTGATGTCGCGCTCGCGTGCCTCGTCGGTGTCGAGGAACTGCCGCACCAGCTCCTCGTCGCTGTCGTGCAGGCGCGGATGCGTCTGGCCGAGGGCGGTGGCGAGGCGGCGGAAGATCTCGGTGTTCGGCAGGCACTGTCCGACCGGGTCGATCGCGGGCAGGTTGAGCGTCAGGTAGTGGTGGCCGTAGGACGGGTGGATGTCGAGATGCTCGGTCTGCATCGTGGCCGGAAGCACCACGTCCGCGAACAGCGCGGTGTCGGTCAGTCGGTGCTCGAGCACCGTGATGTGTAGATCGTCGCGGCGGAGGCCGCGCTGCACGCGCACCTGATCGGGTGCGGTCGCGCCGGGATTCGTGTTCCACACCACCAGTGCATGGACGGCGGGATCCTGCGCCTCAGCGGTCAGGGCCTCGGCCAGCCGCGACATGTTGATCGTCCGCGCCGGCGGCAGCGGCAGGTCGGCGGGCTCCTTCAGATCGACGGTGACCGGATCGAACCGACCGCTCGTCTCCGCCAGGACGCCCCCACCGACGTGGCGGAAGTCTCCGGTGACGGCACCGAGAACGGTGATCGCGCGGTAGGCGGCCCCGCCGCCCCCGTGGCGCTGGAGGCCGAGCCCCATGCGGATGGCGGTCGGGCGTGTCGTGATGATTCGGTCGGCGAGCCCCTGCACCTCGCCCACGTCGAGCCCGCAGATCTCCGCGGCGCGCGCGGTGTTCCAGTCGGCGAGACGCTCCCGCAGCTCCGGCCAGCCGACGGTGCACTCGGCCAGCCACTCCTCGTCACAGGCTCCCGCGGCGAGCAGCTCGCCCATCAGTCCCATGGCGAGCGCGCCGTCCGTGCCGGGCAGGAGCTGCAGGTGCTGGTCGCAGCGCGCGGCGGTATCCGTCGGCAGCGGGTCAATCGCGACGACGTGGGCACCGTTTTGCTGGGCGGCGTGGATGAAGTGCCACTGGTGCATGTTCGATGACAGCAGGTTCGCGCCCCAGACGAGAATCAGTCGCGCGTGGACGAAGTCCTCGGGATCCGGTCCAACGGGCCGGTGCGTGGTGACTCGCAGGGCGGCGTAGGCGGCCGCGTCGCAGATCGTCGTATCGAGCTCGGTCGCGCCGAGGTGCTTGAAGAGGCGCTGTCCGAGCGACCAGCCCTGCACGGCACCGAGCGTGCCCGCGTAGTAGTACGGCAGGATCGCCTCGGCCCCGTGGCGATCGATGGTGGTCTGGAGCGCAGCGGCGGTCAGGCCGATGGCCTCGTCCCAGTCGATCTCCTGAAAGCGTCCGTCACCCTTCGCGCCGACGCGCCGCAGGGGCACCGTCAGGCGATCCGGCGCGTAGACGGCGTCGAGGTAGCGATTGACCTTGCCGCAGAGCGAGCCGCGGGTGTAGGGGTGGTCCTTGCGCCCCCGCATCCGCACGGCGCGACCGTCCTCGACCTCGATCTGCCACGCGCACGTGTCGGGACAGTCGAGCGGACAGGCGCCGTTCACGGTGCGCTTCATGGGTCGATTGTAGGCGACAACACGCCGTCCGGAAAGGGCCCGGTCAGGGAGTTCGGCGCGCTCGCGCGGCGTCGACCACGAAGCGGAAGAGCGCCTGCTGCTCCGGCTCATGCATCTTCTCGGGGTGCCACTGAACGCCGATCGCCGCCCATTCGCCGTCGCTCTCGAGTGACTCGACGACGCGGCCAACCCGCGCGGTGGCGACCAGATCGCCGGGATCGACAACGCCCTGGTGGTGGATGGAATTGACGGCGAACGAGCGGCAGCCCATCACCTCGGCCAGCCGTGAGTTCGCGTCGACCTCGACGTCATGACGCGAGCCCATCAGCGCCTCCGGCGTGTGCTCGATCAGCGGATGGCCGTGCTCCGGCCTGAGGTCCTGAATCATCGTGCCGCCGGCCGCCACGGCCAGCGTCTGCATGCCACGGCAGATGCCGAGCACCGGCAGGCATCGCTCGCGGGCGCCGCGCGCGAGTGCGAGCTCCCAGACGTCGGCGCCGGCATCGGCATCCTCGAGCACGGTCGCCGTGGCCGCCCCGTAGTGCTCGGGATGCAGGTCACCGCCACCGGTGAGCACGAGCCCATCGAGCAGATCGAGCACCGCCTGTGGATCCTCGTTATGCGGGAGAATCACCGGCAGCCCGCCGGCGCGCGAGATGCCGTCGGCGTAGCTGGGATCGAGGGTGTAAAGGTCGGTCTGCGCACCGAGGTACGTGGGCAGGTCGCGACGGAACGCGGTCAGGCCGATGACGGGCGGGCGCATGGCGGCCAGCGTACCGCTACCCGAGCGGCCACGGCAGGTCGGGCATGTGCCGGGTCCAGACGGCCTCGAGCGATCCGTCGGCGACGATCGTCGTCAGTGCACCGTCGAGCGCCGCCCGCAGGTCGTCCTCACCGTGGCGGACGGCGATCCCCCACTGGTTGCGGGTCTCGACCGTGAACGCCAGCCGCAGCTCGGGGTCATCGTCCAACGTGACCATCACGACGTCGTCGTCCACGAAGCCATCGATCTCGCCGGAGCGTGTCGCCGCGATCATGTCGGCGTAGACGTCGTCGGTGGCCCCGTCGAACGGCACGGGGATCACGCCCGGGAACGTCTCGGTCAGCGTCATGTTGGTGCTCATCGCGATCGCGCCGATGCGTCGGCCAGCGCACTCCAGCGGATTCGAGATCGTGCTCTCAATCCGCGTCACCAGCGACTCATTGAAGATCGCGTACGGCCGGCTGAAGTCGGCGAGCGTGCGGCGGTGGTCGGTAATGCCCTGGCCGCACCAGATGCCGTCGACCCGCCGCGCGTGCAGCGCGGGGTAGAAGTCGCTCCACGCGAGTGGCACCCAGACGAGCGCGAGCCCCAGCTGGTCGGCGACGAGGCGGGCGGCATCCGGCTCGTAGCCGGGCCGCGTGCCGTCGGGGCGCAGGAGGCCCATCAGCGGCATCGCGTCGAGATCTCCGCAGCCGAGCGTCAGCGTGCCGGGGGTGATGAGGTCGTAGCTGCTCACGGGATCCACTGCCTGTACATCGTTTCCTCCCAGTCGGTGACGGCGCCGCAGAAGCGGGCCCATTCATCACGCTTGAACGCAGTGTAGAGATCGGTCAGATCGTCGCCGAGCGTCGCCCGGACCCAGGGGGAGGTGGCGAATCGCTCGACGGCATCGCCGAGCGTGAGCGGCAGCGGAGCGAACGTCTCCGGTCCGATCACGCCAGGTTCCGGTGCCGGTCCCGGGTCGATGGCACGGTCCAGCCCATCCTCCATCGCCGCGGCGATCAGCGCGTGTGACAGGTACGGGTTGACGATCGAGTCGGGCAGCTTCAGCTCGAGGCGTCCGCTGGCGCTGACCCGCACGCTGCGGCTGCGGTCATCGAGCCCCCAGTCCACGCGGGAGGGCGCGAACTGCCCTGCATCCCAGTAGCGCTTGTACGAGTTGACGGTGCTGCCGTAGACGGCCATCGACTCGGCGGCGTGGGCCAGCAGCCCACCGAGGGCGTGCCGCGCCGTGTCGGTGATGTGCAGCTCGCGTCGCCCGGGCTCGGCGAAGACGTTCTGCCCGTCCTTCCAGAGCGACAGGTTGTGGTGGCAGCCGTTGCCCATGATGCCGA
>CAJCBN010000426.1 GCA_903960645.1 uncultured Actinomycetes bacterium
CTCGGCGCTGGCCGCGATCGTCGCCATGGCCTCGTCGAGTTCTGGCCCCGGCGTCATCATCGGCAGCCAGCCGTCGGCGAGGCGACCCATGCGGCGGAACGCGGGCTTGGAGCCGCCACCGAACCAGAGCGGGATCGGTCGCTGCAGCGGCAGCGGCGCGATGCCGGCGCCCGTGACGCGGTCGAACTCGCCCTCGAAGGTGATCGAGCGCTCGGTCCAGTAACGGCGCAGCAGGGCGACCTGCTCGTCCATGCGGCGGCCACGCGTCGAGAAGTCCTGCCCGAGCGCCTCGTACTCCACCTGGTTCCAGCCGAGGCCGATGCCGAGGCGGAAGCGGCCCTCGGTGAGGAGGTCCACCTCCGCGGCCTGCTTGGCGACGAGCGCGGTCTGGCGTTGCGGAAGGATGATCACCGCCGGCGCGAGCTCCAGCTTGGTGATGCCCGCGAGGTAGCCGAGCATCACGAATGGTTCGTGGAAGGTCGAATCGATGTCGTACGGGCCAGACCAGTCGGTGTAGACCGCCGGGTCGGCGCCGACGACGTGCTCGTAGGCCACGAGATGGCGGTAGCCAAGTTGCTCGACACCCTCGGCATAGGTGCGGAGGTCGCCGACGGCGCCGCCGATTTCGGTTTGGGGAAGCGTGACGCCAATCTGCATGGCGGCAGCGTACCGAGGCGAGCCGGTCGCGGCAGGCTGCTACAGGTGTATCACGTCCTCTGGGGCCTGAGGAGAGAGGCGTACGATGACGAACGATTGTCTGGTGCCTCGTGTTGCCGCTACGCGTATGAGCCGTCTCTTCCGTATCACCTTCCTCGCGCTCATTGGCTGTCTGCTGCTGCCGGCGCTGGCCAGTGCTGCCGACCGACCCTTTACGCCGCGGTTCTCGACGAACGTGAACGGGCAGATCATCATCGCGGCCAACACGATCATGCAGTGCCCGACCACCACGGTCGATCCGCTGCTCAACTCGGGCTGCACGGGCGCGCGCGCCGGCACCAACGCGCGTAACAACAACACGCTCGACATGGGCTGGCTCGACGTGGACGCGGACTCGTCGACGTTCGACTCTTCGACGGCGCAGCTGCTGCTTCCCAGCACCGGCCGCGTGCTCTTCGCCGGGCTCTACTGGACGGGTCTGCAGAAGAAGGCCGCCGTGATCTCCGGTGCCAATGGCTACAAGGGCACGCCGCTCGCACCGCCTGACGCGAACGCGATCGGGACGGTCAAGCTGGCGGTCCCGGGGTCTGCGGGGTACACGACCGTCACGGCGTCGCAGGTCGATACGGGGCCGATCGCTGAGTCGTCGGGGTACACGGCGTTCGCCGACGTCACCGGTCTTGTCAACGCCGCCGGCGCTGGCGATTACACGGTTGCCAATATCCAGACCGGCACGGGTGGCAACTCGTTCGGCGGCTGGTCACTCGTGATCGCGTATTCGGATCCGAGCGAGCCCCTGCGCAACCTCACGGTCTTCGACGGCCTCACGATTGTCAGCTCCTCGGCCTTCGTCGACATCCCGCTGTCGGGCTTCAAGACGCCGACGACCGGCACGGTGAAGACGACGATCGGCGTCGTCGCCGCCGAGGGCGACTGGGGCGCGACCGGCGATTACCTGACGCTCAACGATCA
>CAJCBN010000427.1 GCA_903960645.1 uncultured Actinomycetes bacterium
CCACGCCGCCGGCCTCGAGGAGACCTTCAACGGCCACTTCTCATTCACCATCGACGGTAACCCGCTGCTCGGCGAGTCGTCGTACACCAAGGGCCTGTTCCTCGCCGAGGCCATCTGGGTGACCCAGGCCGCCGGCTCGGCGCAGGCCGTCGTGCGCCAGATGCTCGGCCAGCCCGTTGGCCTTGACCTCGGCGGCGCGCACCCCGATCGCTTCCAGCCGCACCACTCTTCACCCGCCTTCGTGAAGGCGCGCGGCAGCCAGCAGTACGCCGAGGTGTACGACATCCTCCACCCGCTCGAGCCCGCGCTCAACGCGCGCGGGCTGCGCCGCCTCCCCTCCCACGAGTGGGTCTCGGAGCGCGGTGGCTACATGGTCGAGAGCGCCGGCTGGGAGCGTGCGCAATGGCTCGACGGCAACGCCAGCCTGCCCGCCCCCGCGCACACGCAGTCGCGCGGTGAGTGGGAGGCGCTGCACTGGTCGCCGACGATCGGCAAGGAGCACGCGCGCGTGCGCTCGCACGTCGGCCTGTTCGACCTGACGCCGTTCACCAAGCTCGAGATCGAGGGCCCCGGCGCCACCGACTGGCTCAACCGCATGTGCACGTCGGAGCTCGACGTACCCGTCGGCCGCATCGTCTACACGACGTGCCTCACCCCGCAGGGCGGCGTCGTGTTCGACATCACGATCACGCGCCTCACCGCTACGAGCTACCTGATCGTCACCGGCGGCGGCTCCGGCCCGCGCGACGTTGCGTGGCTCCGCGCCCACCTGCCCGAGGGCGACTCGGTACGCCTGCGCGACGTCACCAGCGCGTGGGCGGTCTGCGGCCTGTGGGGCCCGAACGCCCGCAAGGTCCTCCAGCCGCTCGTGCCCGAGGACCTCTCGAACGAGGCCTTCCCGTACATGCGCGCCCAGCGCATCTGGATCGAGCACGTCCCTGCGCTCGCGCTCCGCATCTCCTACGCCGGCGAGCTCGGCTGGGAGCTCTACGTCCCCAGCGAGTACGGCAGCTGGGTCTGGGAGCGGCTGATGGAGGCCGGCAAGGAGCACGGCATCATCGCGGCCGGCGGCGGCGCCTTCGAGTCGCTGCGCATCGAGAAGGGCTACCGCTTCGCCGGCGTCGACATGCACACCGACTACACCGCCGACGAGTCCGGCCTCGGCTTCGCCGTCAACCTCGGCAAGGCCG
This sequence comes from uncultured Actinomycetes bacterium, assembly GCA_903960645.1. GTDB lineage: Bacteria > Actinomycetota > Thermoleophilia > Gaiellales > F1-60-MAGs149 > F1-60-MAGs149. The sequence continues at coordinate 1,191 of CAJCBN010000427.1, forward strand.
GCTTCATCGGCAAGCAGGCCGTGATTGAGGAGCGCAAGCGCGGCAGCGCGAAGCGTCTCGTCCCGATCCTGCTCGACGATCCGAATGCGGCGCCGCTCGGCGGCGAGCCGATCCTGATCGACGGCCGCAAGGTCGGCTACGTAACGAGCGCCAACTTCGGCTACACGGTTGGCAAGTCGATCGCGTACGGGTATCTTCCTGCCCAGCAGGCAACTCCCGGGACGCGGGCCGCCGTGCGCATCTTCGACCATGAGGTCGAGGGTGCGGTCACCACAGAACCCATCTTCGACCCCGCCGGCGAGCGCATCCGCGCCTAGCCGGCACCGATTTCCCCACCGGAGGAGAACCATGCCCCAGCTCGCAACCGCTCTTGAGCGTCTCGGCACCGAGACCGCATTCGAAGTCCTCGCCCGCGCCAAGGCCCTCGAGGCCACCGGCAAGCGCGTCATCCACCTCGAGATCGGCGAGCCCGATTTCGACACGCCGCCCCATATCGTCGAGGCCGCGGCCAAGGCGCTGAGGGACGGCCAGACGCACTACTGCCCCGCCCCGGGCATCCCCGCGCTGCGCGAGGCCGCCGCGAACCACCTCTCCGCGCACCGCGGCATTGACGTCCACCCCGACTCGATCGTCGTCACCCCGGGCGCCAAGCCGTTCCTGTTCTACGGCATCCTCGCCACCTGCAACCCGGGCGACGAGGTCATCTACCCGAACCCGGGCTTCCCGATCTACGAGTCCGCGATCCGCTGGGCCGGGGCCACGCCGGTGCCGCTGCCGCTGACCGAGGAGACCGACTTCGCGTTCACGGCCGACGACCTCCGCTCGCGCATGACGTCGAAGACCAAGATGGTGATCCTCAACTCGCCGGCCAACCCGACGGGTGGCTACATCTCGAAGCAGCTGAACGCCGAGATTGCCAACGTCCTGGCCGACCACGACTGCTGGATCCTGTCGGACGAGGTCTACTCCGAGATGCTCTGGAGCGGCTGCGAGCACGACACGATCGCCGGCCACATGGGCCTCCAGGACCGGACGATCCTGCTCGACGGCTTCTCCAAGACGTTCGCGATGACGGGCTGGCGCCTGGGTTACGCGTCGCTGCCCGAGGCGCTGCGCGAGCCGATCACGCGCCTGATCATCAACTCCGTGTCCTGCACGGCTCCCGCCACGCAGCTCGCCGGCGTCGCGGCGCTGACCGGCCCCCGCACCGAGATCGACGCGATGATGGCTGAGTTCGATCGTCGCCGTGTCGCCGTCGTCGAGGGCCTCAACTCGCTGCCGGGTGTCACGTGTCGCGACCCGAAGGGCGCGTTCTACGCGTTCCCGAACGTCAAGGGCACGGGCCAGGACGGCAAGATCGTGGCCGACCGCCTGCTGCAGGAGGCCGGCGTCGCCGTCCTCAGCGGCACCGCCTTCGGCGAGCACGGCGACGGCTACCTGCGCCTCTCCTACGCCAACAGCATGGAGAACATCCAGGAGGCGATCGAGGCGATGCGCGGTCTGCTGGAGACGATGCAGGCATGAGCGACAAGCCCCGCATCGTCGTCACGCGGCGCATCCCGCAGCCGGCGCTCGATCTGCTCGCCGAGCACGGCGACGTGTGGCTCTCGCCGCACGATCGTCCCCTCACCCGCGAGGAGATGTTCGACGCCGTCAAGGGCGCCGACGCGATCGTCTGCCTCCTGCATGACACGATCGACGACGCCGTCCTCGACGCGGCTGGTCCGCAGCTGAAGGTCATCGCCAACGTGGCGGTGGGCTACAACAACGTCGACACGAAGGCGATCGAGAGCCGCGGCACCGTCTGGTTCACGAACACGCCGGGCGTGCTGACAGAGGCCACCGCGGATATCGCGATGTCGCTGATCCTGATGACGACCCGTCGTCTCGGCGAGGGCGAGCGCGTGATCCGCTCGGAGACTCCGTGGGTGTGGAGCATGTTCTACATGCTCGGCACGGGCATCCAGGGCAAGACGCTCGGCATCGTCGGCCTCGGCCTGATCGGCCAGGCGACGGCGCGTCGCGCCAAGGCGTTTGGCATGGAGATCATCTACTCGGGTCGCCGCCAGGCGGATCCCGCGATCGAGGCCGAGCTCGGCGCCAAGTACGTGTCGTTCGACGAGCTGCTCGAGACGGCCGATGTCGTCTCGCTGCACTGCCCGCTCAACGACGAGACGAAGCACCTGATCAACGCCGATCGGCTGAAG
>CAJCBN010000428.1 GCA_903960645.1 uncultured Actinomycetes bacterium
CGCCGCGTTGACGGTGTAGCCCTCGAGTGCCTGCAGACCGGTCAGTGCCTGATCGTCGAACGGCTCCTTGCCGTTGCCCGGCGCGTGGCGCAGCTGCGCCGACGCCATGCCGATCCGGGGATCGAAGCGCGCGACGGGCCAGTCCGAGCCGAGCGCCACGACGGCGCCGGACTCCCACAGGTTGCGCGTCGGGAAGGCGCGGTCGCAGCGGTCCTTGCCCATGCGCGTCGTCCAGTTGCAGGTGCGACTCGGGTCGAGCCACATCATGTGCTGCGTCTGCATCGAGGCGACGACGCCCTCGGCGGCGAAGCGCGGCAGATCGGAGTTCTGCAGCGTTTCGATGTGCTCGATGCGGTGACGGATCCCTTCCCACGTGCCCGCCTCGCGGTAGGCGTCGAGTGCCTCGCGGACGCCGCGATCGCCGCAGGCGTGCGTGGAGCACTGGAAGCCGGCCTCCGCGAACGTCTTGACCGCGCGGCGGTACTTGGCCGGGTCGGGCCAGAACGGCGCCATGCCGTCCCCCTCCGAGTCGGGCTCGCAGAGCCAGCCCGTGCCCGTGTCGATGACGCCGTCGATGAAGAACTTGGCAACGCCGCCGCGCCAGCGACTGCCGCGCGCGTCACGGTGCGGCAGGTACTCCTGCCACTCCGCCTCGGGCATGTCGGGCATGAACCAGAACGGCATCGTCAGGCGGGTGATCAGCCGGTTCGAGGCCTCGAGCTCGCGCAGGATGTCGAGCGTCTCGAGCGTGCCGTCCATGCCGTGGATACCGGTGATGCCGACCGCGGCGAACTGCTTCATCTGCTGGTGATACCGGTCGAGCTTCTGCGCGTCCGTCAGCTGCGGCATGGCGGCGTCGACGATCGCGATTGCCCCCCACTCGCGCAGCTCGCCGGTGGGCACGCCGTTCGCATCGCACATGACCTCGGCGTTCTCGCTGAAGGCAATCGGCCCCGTGATGCCAGCCAGGTCGAGCGCCTTCTGGGAGGCGAGCACCGTGTGGAAGTCCATGAACTTGAGGTAGGTCGGGCGGCCGCCGACGGCCTCCTCGATCAGATCGCGGTGGATCTCGCGGCCCTCAAAGGCGTCGTAGAGCAGGCCCCAGCCGATGACCCACTCGTCCGGCCCCTTGCCCTCGGCCTCCTTGCGGATGCCGGCGAGGACGTCGTCCCACGTGCCGGCGTCGAGCAGGTCGGCGCCGACCGCATCGAGCGCGCCCATCAGCGGATGCACGTGCGAGTCGGTGATGCCAGGCACGAGCGCTGCACCGCCGAGGTCGATCGAGCGCGCGCCACCGCCGAGCTCACGGATCTCCGCGTTCGTACCGACGGCGAGGATCGCGCCGTGGCCCACGGCCACGGCCTCGGCGAAGGGCTTGGCCGGATCCAGCGTGCGGACCTTGGCGTTGACGATGATGGTCTCGATCGGCGAGTGCATGCGCGGGTTGTAGCACGGGACCGGGTGCACCCGGTCCCGTGCTACAACCCGCGCATGCACTCGCCGATCGAGACCATCATCGTCAACGCCAAGGTCCGCACGCTGGATCCGGCCAAGCCCTTCGCCGAGGCCGTGGCCGTGGGCCACGGCGCGATCCTCGCCGTCGGTACGAACGCGGAGATCCGTGAGCTCGGCGGTGGCGCGCGCTCGATCGACCTCGGCGGTGCAGCGCTCGTGCCTGGCATCACCGACTCGCACGTGCATCCGCTGATGGGCGCGCTCGATGCGGTCGGCGCCGACCTGCTCGACGCCGGCACGTGGGACGACGTCCTCGCCGGCATCCGCAAGGAGGCCGAGGGCAAGGGGCCGGACGAGTGGGTCATCGGCTGGGGCCTGCTCTACGACGCCTTTGAGGGCCGCGAGATCCACCGCGATCTGATCGAGGAGGCCGTCGGCGGCCGCCCGACCTACCTCAAGTTCATGGACTTCCACACGGTGCTCGCCTCCCAGAAGGCGCTCGACCTGGCTGGCATCACGGGGCCGATTGCCTTCAGCGAGAACGCCGAGGTCATGTGCGATGCGAACGGCGTGCCCACCGGCGAGCTGCGCGAGTGGGGGGCAATCGCGATCGTCGACGCCGCCATGCCGCAGCTGACGGACGCGCAGAAGCTCGACCGGTATCACCAGCAGATGAAGCAGTTCGCCGCGGTCGGCATCACCGGTATCCACGGCATGGACGGCACGCTCGAGACGCTCGACATCCTGCGCGAGCTCGAGGCCTCGAACCGGCTGATCACCCGCCTGACGATGCCGTTCTGGTTCATGCCCGACATGCCCGAGGCGGAGTGGCAGGAGTACCTGCCGCACCGTGACGCGCGCGGCAGTCGCTGGCGCGGCGGCGTTGCCAAGTTCTTCATCGACGGCGTCATCGACACGGGCACGGGCTGGCTCTGCGAGCCCGACTCGGAGGGGGACGGCATGGCGCCGTTCTGGCCCGACCCGGCCAAGTACCGCCGCGCGGTCAAGACGTTCGCGGAGGCCGGCTTCCAGTGCTCCACGCACGCCTGCGGCGATCGCGGCGTCCGCGAGGCACTCGACGCCTACCGCGAGGCGGGCACGTGGGAAGGGATCCGTCACCGCATCGAGCACATCGAAACGCTGCAGAACTCCGATCTGCCGCGCTTCGCCGCCGAGGGCGTCGTCGCCTCGATGCAGACGCAGCACATGATGTGGCTCGACCCGAGTCGCACCTGCAACTGGACGACGCGCATGGGCAAGGACCGCTGCGACCGCGCCTTCCCGACGCGCAACCTGTGGGAGTCCGGCGCCGTCGTGGCGCTCGGCTCGGACTGGCCCGTCGCGCGCTTCGATCCCCGGATCGGCATGGCGTCGGCGCAGCTGCGCCACGCGCCGGGCAACGGCAAGGAGCCGTTCGACGATCAGGCACTGACCGGTCTGCAGGCACTCGAGGGCTACACCGTCAACGCGGCG
>CAJCBN010000429.1 GCA_903960645.1 uncultured Actinomycetes bacterium
ATGTCCTCGTTCAGGTACGTGTACTTCCAGCCGTACTGGTACCCGATGATGTGCACATGCTGGCCGCTCTTCTGAGCGGCACCGGTGACGTTGCCCTCGTTGAGGATGTTCCAACTGAAGAACGCGACCAGGGCGACGAGGATGAACGGGATCACCGTCCAGACGACCTCGAGCCACGTGATGCCGTGCACGTTGCTGCCGTCGCGATCGTCGTTCGGACGCGCCCGGAAGCGGACGACGGCGACCAGCATGACCAGCACGACGATGCCGAAGATGATCCCGGAGAAGAGGAGAAACGCGTCGTACAGGTAGTCGATGTCCGTGGCCTGCACCGAGGCCTGCTCGGGGAGCGTGGTCAGGACGATCAGCAACACGCCGAGCACAGCACCGGCGACCGTGCCGATGATGGAAAGCGTCAGGACCGAAAGGGACTTCACCGGGTGAGCGCCTTTCGCACGGGCAGGGAGGAGGTGCGAGACATCACCGGCATCGTATCCCCATCTCCGGACGCGCCGCAACATCGTATGCATCGCAACGAGCGGCGCCGGCCCGCGCGGCGACGAACGCGGTATGCTCCGGTCACGCCGGAACCACGGCCGATTCCTTGCGGAGGAGCACAGTCCCCGATGAGCGCTGACAACAACACCGTCGACAATCCGATGACCCAGATCGATTACGCGGAGCGTGCTCTCGAGGATCGCGACACCGGCACCCAGTCGGCCTCGGCGCTGCTGTCGGGTCTGGCCTGCGGCCTCGGTGTGGTGTCGCTCTGGTTCGCGCCCATGATCATCGGCTTCGTCGCCATCGGCTGCGCAATCCTCGGCCTGTCGATTGCCGGCACCCGCGATCGCATCGGGAAGATCGGCCTGATCATGGCCGTCGTCGGCTGGCTGATCGGCTCGACGCTGGCGATCCTGCTGGGCCGCAGCGTCATCTCCATCGGCCTGGCGTAGGTCCCACGCTGATGGGGCTACCGGCTGCACTCGCCGAGCTCCCGATCGTCGTCGACGGGTGCGCGCTCGAGGCGCATACCTTCACCACGCCGAACTTCGAGCGCCTGACGACGGTGGTCGCGCTGAGCGGCCTCGGCTGCGTCGGTCGCGGCGAGGACGTGGCCTATGAGCCGGCGACGCAACTCGAGCACCGCTCGACCGCACCCTTCGCGCACACCGGTCGGCGGACCTTCGCCGAGTGGAGCGCCGCGCTCGAGACGATGGAGCTGTTCGCCAGCGAACCTGAAAATCACGCCTCCCGCGACTACCGACGCTGGGCCTACGAGTCGGCGCTGCTCGATCTCGGCCTGCGGCAGGCCGGGACGACGCTCGGCGCACTGCTCGGACGCGAACCGCAGCCGGTGCGCTTCTGCGTCTCCTCCGGACTCGGCCCCGAGCCGTGGCTCGCCGTCGACCCAGCCCTGGAGTTCAAGCTCGACGCCCGGGCAGACTGGACGGCCGACCACATCGCCCACCTGCACACGCTCGATCGCGTCCGCGTCGTGGATATCAAGGCGCACTACGGCGACGCCTGGGGCCTCGATCCGGCCGACGCCAGGACCCAGTTGGAGCTCGTGGCGGCAGGCCTGCCCGACGTCGTAATCGAGGATCCGCCGGTCGACGAGGCCGCGCGGGCACTGCTGGCGGACCACTGGCACCGCGTTGCCTTCGACGCACCGATTCACGCGCTGGCCGACATCCTCGCGCTGCCGCCGACCGGCTGGATGAACATCAAGCCATCGCGCTTCGGCACGCTCGCGCGCCTGCTCGAGGCCATCGAGCACTGCGCAGGGCAGGGCATCCGGCTCTACGGCGGCGGGCAGTTCGAACTCGCCGTGGGCCGCCGTCAGATTCAGGAGCTCGCCGCGCTGTGGTATCCCGACGGCCCGAACGACGTGGCACCGGGTGGCTACAACGCCGTCGCGGCCGAGGCCGGCCTGCCGCGCAGTCCGCTGCCGGCGCCAACCGGCGCCGCGGGCTTCGGCGCCTGACGCCGCTCCGCGCGCACCGGACCTACGCCATCAGGGCGATGACCGTGAAGCCGATGACGAACAGCACGAGCGCGCCGACGGCGATCGTGAGGAGCGGGAGGGAGGTGGCGATGAAGATCGCACCGGCGACCGCCCCGAGCGCCAGGGACAGCACCATCGCGATCTCAAACAGCGCCTTGCGATCCTGCGCGTTGGCCTCCACGCGCTAGGGCTTGTCGGCGGGCGGCGTCGGCTCGGCGGGCGGCGCGGGTGCGGCGGCCGGATCGACC
>CAJCBN010000430.1 GCA_903960645.1 uncultured Actinomycetes bacterium
GTGGGCGTGATCCTGCTCCTGCTCGTGCTGCTCGCGGGCGAGCGGCAAGCGCGCGCATGATCGAGGTCACCATCGCGGCCGAGCAGGCCGGTGTGCGGCTCGACCAGATCGTCCACGACGCCATTCCCGGGCTGTCACGGGCGGCGGCGCAGCGGCTCGTCGACGAGGGCCGCGTGACGCTCGACGGCGCGGCCAAGACGCGGAGCACCCGTGTGCAGCGTGGGCAGGTGGTCGCGATCGACCAGCCCGCGGCGGAGGTCGTTCCCGCGGAGGTGCCGACGGTTCTCGAGCCGCGGATCGTCTTCGAAGATGAGCACCTCGTCGTCGTGGACAAGCCGATCGGCCTGATCACGCATTCCGCGCCGGGCTCGCCGGGGCCATCGCTTGCCAGCGTGCTCGCGGCTCGTGGCCTGGCGGGCGGTGGCGAGGAAGAGCGTCCCGGCATCGTGCACCGCCTCGACAAGGAGACCTCCGGTCTGCTCGTGGTCGCGCGCGACGACGAGACGCTGACGGCGCTGCAGCGGATGATGCGCAAGCGCGAGATCGATCGCGAGTACGTGGCGCTCGTGCACGGCCGGCCGCCGAGCGTCGCCGGCCGCATCGAGGCGCCGATCGGGCGCGACCCGGGCAACCGCACGCGCCGCGCCGTTGACGGCATCGGCCCGCGCCCGGCCATCACCCACTTCGAGCTCGTCGAGGCGTTTCCCGACTACACGCTCGAGTCGGTCCACCTCGAGACGGGCCGTACGCACCAGATTCGCGTGCACTTCGCCGCGATCGGCCACCCCGTCGTCGGCGACCCGCTCTACGGCCCCTCGTCGAGCGACACGCTCGGCCTGAAGCATCAGGCGCTGCACGCCCACCGACTCGTCTTCGACCATCCGGTCACGGGCGAGCGCATCGACGTCACCTCGCCGCTGCCGGACGAGTTCCAGCATGCGCTGGATCGGCTGCGCGCAGAGCGTGGCACGCAGGCCTGACACCACCGGGTCGGCGACGTCCGAGACTGGCGGTGGCTCACGCCACGCGGGCAGGGGTGATTCGCGAGCCAGGGAGGACGACACCACCGCGCGGATGTCACGTCCGCCTGCGCCACCAACCCCGCTCATACGCTAGGTTGCACCCCGAACCCACTCCCCCGCTGGGGCGTGGTCGACTGAGCGGTGCCGGCAATTGCCGGTCTCAGCGACTGCCAGCGGGCGCACGACCACCCAACCCAATTGAAGGAGCCACTCAGATGGCACAAGTCACCATGCGCGAGCTGCTGGAGGCCGGAGTCCACTTCGGTCATCAGACCCGCCGCTGGAATCCCAAAATGCGCCGCTTCATCTTCGGTGAGCGCGGCGGCATCTACGTGATCGACCTGCAGAAGACGGTCGTCCTCGCCAACGAGGCGCAGGAGATGGTGCGCGACATCGCCGCGAGCGGCGGGACCGTCCTCTTCGTCGGCACGAAGAAGCAGGCGCGCGAGGCAATCAAGACCCAGGCCGAGCGCTCGGGCATGCCGTACGTGAACCACCGCTGGCTCGGTGGTCTGCTGACCAACTTCCGCACGATCACGGACCGCATCAACCGCCTCCACGATCTGCGCCGCCTGCTCGCCGAGGGCCAGCTCGAGCTGCTGCCCGCCAAGGAGCGCCTCGTGCGCCTGCACGAGCTCGACAAGCTCGAGACGAACCTGTCCGGCGTGGCGAACATGCAGAAGCTGCCGAGCGCGATCTTCGTGATCGACCTCAACGCGGAGCAGCTCGCGGTGCGCGAGGCCAAGCGCCTCCACATCCCGCTGATCGGCCTGGTCGACACGAACTGCGACCCGGACGAGGTCGACCTCGCGATTCCGGGCAACGACGATGCCATCCGCTCGAACGACCTGATCGCCCGCGTCATCGCGGACGGCGTGATCGAGGGCCAGAAGCACCTGCCGTCGGCCGTCGAGGGGCTGTCGTCCGATGAGGCCGCCGCCGTCGAGGAGGCCGTCGCTGAGATCCTGGCGACCGCCGACGCCGCCGAGGCCGTCGCCGAGCTGGCCGTCGCCGAGGCGATCGTCGCCGAGGCTGTCGCCGAGGCCGCTGTCGCCGATCCCGACGTGCCCGTCGAGGTCGCCGCTGAGGCCGTCGCCGAGGCGATCGTCGCCGAGGCCATCGCCGAGGAGGCCGTCGTTGAGGCGATCGTCGCCGAGGAGATCGCCGAGATCGTCGTCGAGGCACTCGAGGAGGCCGTCGCCGAGGCGATTGAAGAGGCCGTCGTCGAGGAGATCGTCGCCGAGGTGGTTGCCGAAGAGGCCGCCGCCGAGGCCGCCAAGGAGAATCCCACCGCGTAAGCGGATCCGAACCTGATGAGATCGGCATCCGCCGA
>CAJCBN010000431.1 GCA_903960645.1 uncultured Actinomycetes bacterium
GACGTGCGCCTGCTGCTGCTCCTGTTCGCGTTGGCGCTGGTGCCCGCCGCGCTCCTGCTGCCGGGGCCACTCGAGCTGCGACTCGGTATCGGCGCGCTGCTCGCGGCCAACCCCATCCTTCTACGCAGCACGTGGTTCGGCATCCTCGACGCGCCCGTGGTGCTCGCGCTCGTGCTGGCCTTCGCCCTCGCGCTGCGCGGCCGTTGGGGGTGGACGGGTGCGCTGATCGGGCTCGCGCTCGTCGAGAAGCAGTACGCCTTCGTCGCCATCCCGTTCCTCGCCGTCGCGGCGTGGCAGGCCGGCGGCCGCGCGGCGCTGGTACGCGCCGGCGCCTGGCTGATCGCCGTCGTGGCGATCGCGACGCTGCCCTTCCTGCTCTGGAACCCAGGCGCGTTCGTCGACGACACGCTGATCTACGGCACCAGCGCGTACCGCATCGTCGGCTACGGGCTGAGCGGCATCCTCGTCGACCTCGGAGCCGTTACCCGCGATGGGTCCTACCCGTTCGTCCTGATCGCCCTCGTGACGTGGCTCCCCTGACGCTGCTCCTGCTGCGGCGCCAATGGCGGGTGCCCGCGCCCTGGCAGGCCGCGCTCGGCTTCGCACTGTCCTTCCTGCTGCTCGCGTGGATCGCCCGCTATTTCCAGACCTCCGGCTTCGTCTACCCGCTGGCCGCCCTGCTCGTGGCCGCCGCGATCGCGCTGGCCCCCGCCCTCACCGAGGATGACCGCTGATGCACACGCCCCTCCTGCTCGCCCGCCATGGCCAGGCCACCAGCGGACCCGACCACCGCTGGACCGCCGAGGACCCGCTGACGGCGATCGGCCTCCAGCAGGCGCAGGACCTCGGCACCGCCGTCGCCGCGCGCTCGCCGCGCCCCGACCGCATCGTCGCGAGCCCCGCCGTGCGCGCGCAGCAGACCGCGCAGGCCTGCGCCGACGCGCTCGGTCTGCCGATCGAGACGGATCCCCGGCTGATGGAGTTCGGCAGCGGCGCGCTCAGCCCGTTCACGCTCGCCGAGATGATCGAGCTCGCGCCCTACGACGACATCTGGCATCCGCACGATGCCGCCTGGGACGGCGAGACGATCGGCGCCTTCTGGCAGCGCACCGGCGAGGCCGCGGAGGCGATCTGGCAGGCAGGCGGACGACCGCTCGTGGTCTCCCACGTCGGCACCACGCAGGGCATCCTGCGCTGGACGATGCGGATCCCACCCGACGCGCCCGACTCGTTCTCGCTGTTCGTCGGCAATGCGAGCCTGACCGAGGTGGTCGTACGCGTCGACCGCCACGGACGGCGGCGGGCCGAGCTGCATCGGCTGGGCTCCGCCGAGCATCTGTCCAACGTGACGGACATCTGAGTCCGCCCGTCTGGTAGCGTCGCCTGCGGATGGATGCCCGGCCCGACAACCCGCTCGCCGACGACCTCACCAGCGTCTTCGCGCCCGTCCGCACGACCAACGCCTTCGAGCAGACGGTCGAGCGCCTCGGCCGCGCGATCCGGATGGGCCTGCTCTCCCCCGGCGAGCAGCTGCCGAGCGAGCGCGACCTCGCCCAGCTCCTCGCGCTGTCCCGCTCGACGGTGCGCGAGGCGCTCCGCGTGCTGCAGGAGTCCGGCTACCTCGAGGCGCGGCGCGGCCGTGGCGGCGGCACGTTCGTCTGCGCGACCCTGCCCGCCGACGCCGCGCGACCACCGGAGGACGGCGTCCGCGACCTGCGGGGCGACGAGCTCGCGGCACTGCTGCGCTACCGCCGCGTGCTGGAGATGGGCGCCGCAGAGCTCGCCGCGGAGCGCTCGACGGCCGCGGAGCGCGAGCGGCTCGCCGAGCTGGTCGACGAGATGGGCGGCTTTCACCTGTCGGACTACGGCACCTACCGCGGTATGGATTCGCGCTTTCACATCGCCCTCGCCGCGATCGCCGGCTCGCCCGACCTGGTCACGGCGGTCACCGACACGCAGGCCGCGCTGAGCGACGTCCTCAACGCCGTCCCGCGCTCCGAGGAGTCGATGATCAACTCGCAGACGCAGCATCGCCGCATCCTCGCCGCCCTCGAGGCGCACGATCGGGATGCCGCGCGTGTGGCCATGCGGGAGCATCTCGAGGGCATCGAGCACCTGCTCGCGGTCCTGATGCCGAAGGACGGCGCATAGCGCCGGAGACCGCGCGCGCCCTGTAGGCTTGCGGCGATGGACATCAAAGGACTCGTGTTGTCGGGCGGCGCGGGGACGCGTCTGCGCCCGATCACCCACACCCGCGCCAAGCAGCTCGTGCCGGTCGCGGGCAAGCCCGTGCTCTTCTACGGCCTCGAGGCGATGGCCGCCGCCGGCATTACGCAGGTCGGCATCATCATCGGCGACACCGGCGACGAGATCCGCGCCGCCGTCGGCGACGGCTCGCGGTTCGGACTCGAGGTCACGTTCATCCCGCAGGACGCGCCGCGCGGCCTTGCGCACGCCGTCCTGACCGCCGAGGAGTTCATCGGCGACAGCGCCTTCTGCATGTACCTCGGCGACAACCTGCTGCGCGATGGCGTCGCGGGCTTCGTCGACGAGTTCCGGGCCGGCGACGCCGACGCGATGATCCTGCTCCAGCACGTGCCGAACCCGTCCGAGTACGGCGTTGCCGAGCTCGATGCCTCGGGTGCCGTCAAGCAGCTGGTCGAGAAGCCGAAGGAGCCGAAGAGTGACCTCGCCCTGGTCGGCGTCTACCTCTTCACGAGCGCGATCTTCGACGCCGCGCGCAGGCTCGAGCCGTCGTGGCGCGGCGAGTACGAGATCACCGACGCCATCCAGGGCATGGTCGACAGCGGCCTGCGCGTCGAGCCGCACGTCGTGACCGGCTGGTGGAAGGACACGGGCCAGCTCGTCGACATGCTCGAGGCCAACCGCCTCGTGCTCGACGCCATCGAGACCGACATCCAGGGCACCGTCATCGACAGCAAGATCGAGGGCCGCGTCGTGATCCAGGCCGGCGCGACGGTCGAGCGCTGCCACATTCGCGGCCCCGTCGTGATCTGCGCGGGCGCGACGGTCCGCGACGCCTACGTCGGTCCGTACTCCGCGATCTCCGAGGACGCGCTGGTCGAGCGCGCCGAGATCGAGCACGCGATCCTGCTCGAGCGCTCCAGCATCGTCGGCATCGACACCCGCATCGAGGACTCGCTGATCGGCGCCGACTGCGAGATCCGCCGCTCCGACGCCATCCGCTCCGCCAACCGCCTGCTGGTCGGAGACGGCTCGCGCATCGAGATCCTGTGAGCCCCGCGCCGCAGACCACGCCGATCGACGGCGCCCTCGTCGTGCCGCTGACCAAGCATGAGGACAGCCGCGGCTGGTTCCTCGAGGCGCGCAAGGAGTCGTGGTTCCGCGAGCTCGGCGGCAAGCCGAGCCTGCAGACGAACATCGTCTACTCGCGCCAGGGTGTGATCCGCGGCCTGCACTTCCACGAGCTCGGCCAGGACGACCTCTTCTTCTGCGCGCAGGGCATGGTCCGCGTGGTGCTGTTCGATCGTCGCGAGGACTCGCCGACGCACGGGACGGCCTGGAGCATCGACATCGGCGAGGACAACCCATGCGCCGTGTACGTGCCGGGACGCACCGCCCACGGCTACGAGTCGCTGACGGATTGCCTCTTCTGTTACCACGTCACGCACGAGTACAACCCCGACGACGAGAACACGTTCCCCTGGAACGACGAGCGCGTCGCGCACCTCTGGTCGACCGACGCACCGATCCTGTCGGCCCGGGACGTGATGGACGGATGACCGTGCTCGTCACGGGCGCGGGCGGCCAGATCGGCCGCGCCGCCCTGCGCGAGTTGGGCGATCGCGGCGTCGGCCTGCGGCACGCCGAGCTCGACGTCACTGATGCCGCTGCCGTGCGGGCGGCGGTCGAGGAAGCCCGCCCCGAGCTGATCCTGCACGCGGCCGCCTGGACCGACGTGGACGGCGCCGAGACCGACCGCGAGGGCGCCACACGGGCCAACGTTGACGCCAACCGCCATGTGGCCGAGGCCGCCAAGGCGGTCGGCGCGCGACTCGTCACGCTCTCGACCGACTTCGTCTTCGACGGCACGAAGCGCGAGCCGTACGTCGAGTCGGATGCGGTCGGCCCGCTCTCCTTCTACGGCGAGACGAAGCTGCTCGGCGAGCGCGCCGCCCTCGACGCCTACCCCGAGGGCACGTGGGTCGTGCGCACCGCCTGGGTCTACGACGAGGAGGGGAGCAACTTCCCCCGCCTGATCCTGCGTCTCGCCGAGACGCGCGACACGCTGCGCGTGGTCGAGGACCAGGTCGGCAGCCCGACCTACGCAGGGCACCTCGCCCCGCTGCTCCTGAGCCTGCCCGACCAGGTACCGCCAGGCAACCGTCACATCGCCGGGTCCGGCGCCGCCCCGCGGCGGGAGTGGGCCGAGGCCGTGCTCGCCGCCGCCGGCCGCACGACGGCCGTCGAAGGCGCCACCAGCGATGAGTTTCCCACGCCCGCTCAGCGCCCGGCCTACTCCGTGCTCGCCTCGGAGCTCGCCGACACGCCGGTCCTGCCGCCGTGGCGCGTCGGCGTGGCGGCGTGCATGGCAGGATTCAGCGCATGAGCAAGGTCCTCGTCTCCGGCGGCTGCGGCTTCATCGGCTCGCACCTCGTGC
>CAJCBN010000432.1 GCA_903960645.1 uncultured Actinomycetes bacterium
AGGTCGGTGTAGATGAGCTGCTCGAAGATCATGGGTCAATCCTTCCCGTTGGAACGGATCCTACACAACTCAACAACCGAATGGTAGTTGAATCTATTCCCGCAGGGTCAGACTTCGCCCTGTGCGCGCGAGAACGACGGCTCGCCGTCGAACATCCGCAGCTTCTCCACGTGCACCCAGTTGAAGCGCCCGCCGAAGCGACCCAGCAGATCGAGGATGTCCTCGCTGGTGATGACGCTGCCACGCGTGATGAAGCGCGCGCGCATGACGTCAGTCGGATCGAGCTGGGCGCGCGTCGCGGGCCAGACCTGCGTGCCGCGGCACTCGACCATCTTCAGCTCGAGCTTCGTGCCCTCGGCGATGAGCTGGCCGGCGGTACCGACCTTGTCGGGCGCCTCCTCCGTCTGGAAGAAGACGTCAACGCCGATCAGCTCGACCGACTCGGGGATGATGAACGCGGCCTCCTTGCGGGGCACCGGCATCTGCACCTGCTTGACCGGGCGAGCGGTCCACTCGGGCACTGAGCGTCCGAGGTTGCCGATGATCGCCTCGGTGTAGGCGGTCGTGCCGACGCTGCCCTCGTCGCCCATCACGTCGCGGGTGCGGACGCCGCTGGCGAGCGTCGCCATCACGGCGTTCTCGACCGACGACGCGGCCTCGAGCTCGCCGATGTGGCGGAGCATGAGAACGGCGGAGAGGATCATGGCCGTCGGGTTGATCGTGTCTTGGCCGGCGTACTTCGGCGCGGAGCCGTGCACAGCCTCGAAGATCGCGACGTCGGTGCCGAGGTTGGCGGACGGCGCGAAACCGAGGCCACCGACCAGCGCGGACGTGAGGTCCGACAGGATGTCGCCGTTCATGTTCGTGGTGATGATCATCTCGAACTGCTCGGGCTTCTTGACCAGCTGGTGGGCGCAGTTGTCGACGATCACGTGCCAGGAGTCGATCTCGGGATGTTCGGGCGCGATGTCCTCGAAGGTGCGCTTGAGCATGCCCTCGGTCATCTTCATGATGTTCGCCTTGGTGGCGCAGGCGACGTTCGTGCGGTTCTCGGCCTCGGCCAGGGCGTAGGCGAGCTTGACGATCTTCTCGCACCCCTTGCGGGAGATCAGCTTGAGGGTCTGGGCGACGTCGGGCGTCTCCATGTGCTCGATGCCGGCGTAGAGGTCCTCGACGTTCTCGCGCACGACGACCAGATCGATGCCGCGGCCCGAGTAGGGCGTCGGCACACCGGGCATCTCGCGGACCGGGCGCACGTTGGCGTAGGTCTCGAACAGCTTGCGGAGCGTGACGTTGGCGCTCTTCTCACCGAAGCCGACCGGCGTCGCGAGCGGTCCCTTGAGCACCACGCGCGTCTGCTCGATCGAGGTGATGGTCTCCTCGGGCACGCCCGTGGCGAGGCCCTTCTTGAAGACCTCCGCGCCGGCCTCGTGCTCGTGCCAGTCGATCTTCACGCCCGTGGCGTCGACGATCTTCCGTGCGGATTCCGCTACCTCAGGCCCAACGCCGTCGCCGGCGATGAGTGTGACCGCTGTGCTGCTGCTCACCCTAGGTTCCCCCTCGATCAGATTTCTGCAGCATAGGAGAGATTCGGGAAAACGTACGGAGACAGGAGGTAGCGAGCCGTTAGGATCACCTCGTGGCGCATCACCACGGGCATTCCCACCACGGCCACGGCCACGCGTCGGCCGATGGAGCGGGCATGGGCCGGGCGCTGTGGATCTCGCTGGCCCTGACGCTGGCGCTGGGCGTCATCCAGATCGGTGGCGCCGTCGCGTTCGACTCGGTGGCGCTGATCTCCGACGCCGTGCACAACCTGTCCGATGCCGTCGCCGTGCTGCTCGCGGTCGGCGCCGCCTGGCTCGCCGGTCTGCCGCCACGCGGCAGCTGGACCTTCGGCTACCGCCGAGCGGAGGTGCTGGCCGCCGTCGTCAATGCTGTGCTGCTGATCGTCTTGTCGGCCGGACTCGGCTACGAGGCGATCACTCGGCTCCTCAATCCCCAGCCCGTGCAGGGCGGTGGCGTCGCGGTGATCAGCCTGATCGCGATCGTTCTCAACCTGATTCCCGTGCTGCTTCTGCTGCGCGCCGGTGCGCGCAGCAACCTCAACGCAAACGCCACGATGCTGCACTTCGCGAGCGATGTCCTGTCCTCGCTCGCCGCCTTCGTGGCCGGCATCGTGATCGTCGTGACGGGATGGGAGCGAGCGGATCCGGTCGCCGGCCTGATCGTCGTCGCGCTGATCGTGGTCGCCTCGCTGCGCGTGCTGCGCGATGCCGTGCGGCTCCTGCTCGAGGAGGCGCCGCCCGGTGTCGACCCGGCCGCGCTGGGGCGCACGATCGCCGCGGTGCCCGGCGTCTGCGACGTCCACGACCTGCACGTCTGGCAGATCAGCGACGGCTTCCCGGCGCTCTCGGCGCACGTGGTGATCGACCCCGGCCTCGATCCGCACGCGATGCTGCACGCCGTGCAGCGCGCGCTGGCCACCTGCTGCGACATCGAGCACACCACGATTCAGATCGACGTGGACCACACCCGTGGCCTGCGCATCCAGTCCCGACTCAGCCAGCCGCAGGAGGCACCATGAGCAGTCCCCTGATTGACGTCGCGGAGCTCCGCGATCTCCATGCCTTCCAGACCGTGCAACTCGTGGACTGCCGCTTCCGCCTCGGCCAGCATGGGGGCGGGCTCGAGCTGTACCGCGAGGGGCATATCCCCGGCGCCCTCTTCCTCGATCTGGACGATGACCTGAGCGGACCGATGCGCGAGGATCGCCTCGGCGGCCGCCATCCGCTGCCCGCGCGCGCGGCCTTCGGCGACGCACTGATCGCTGCGGGGCTGCAGCACAACGTGGAGATCGTGCTCTACGACGACGGCACGGGCGGTGCGGCCCGCGCGTGGTGGCTGCTGCGCCATCACGGCGTGCCCAGCCGCGTCTTGCGCGGTGGCCTCGAGACGTGGGAGGGCCCGCTCCAGGAGGGCGATCCCCCGCGCGGCGGCGGCGATCTCGAGTTGGGCGAGGAGCGGACGGACGATCTGGTCGGTGCCGAGGACGTGCAGGCGGCGATCGCGGCCGGGCGCATCGTCCTGGACGCCCGCGCGCCCGAGCGCTACCGCGGCGAGGTCGAGCCGATGGATCCCGTCGCCGGCCACATCCGCGGCGCGGTCAACGCGCCGTTCAACGCCCCGGAGATCCCGCTCGCCCCGGTGATCGCGGCTGCCGAGCCGCCGATCGCGTACTGCGGCTCGGGCGTCACGGCCGCCGCGCTGATCCTGCGCCTCGCTGACGAGGGCCGCGACGACGTGCAGCTCTACGCGGGCTCGTGGAGCGACTGGTGCGCACGCGGCCTCGCGGAGCCCGCCATCTGAAAC
This sequence comes from uncultured Actinomycetes bacterium, assembly GCA_903960645.1. GTDB lineage: Bacteria > Actinomycetota > Thermoleophilia > Gaiellales > F1-60-MAGs149 > F1-60-MAGs149. The sequence continues at coordinate 3,373 of CAJCBN010000432.1, forward strand.
AAAGGTGCCAGACCCCTTTGTTTCAACCCCGATCGGCAAGCTCGGTGCATGACGGTGGGCCGTGAGCAGGGTCTTCCCCAATGAGATCAGCAGTGCCTCCAGCGCGTCTGCTGTATGTTCGGTACATGTCCGCGGACCACGCTGCTCGGCGAGACACGGCGGGTCGCGCGATGGCAGATGATGACCGTCGGCCGCTGTGACGCATCACTCCCGTCACAAGCCGCACGCGCACGGCCACCACGCCGCCTTCGACGATGAGCAGTTCGCTGCGATCCTTGAGGCCGAGGGTGAGATTGCAGCCGGCCTGGCGGATCAGGCGCTGGATCGCTGCTGGGAGCTGCTCGCTGCGGCGGGGACCAGCGAGGTCGGGCGGGTGGTTGATCTTGGATGCGGGCCTGGTGTGGCCACGGCACAGATTGCGCAGCGCTTCGAATCGGCACGAGTGGTGGGCGTTGATCAGTCCGCCGTGATGCTTGAGCACTCGCGCGACCGAGCCGTGCGCTGTGGCGTATCCGACCGGGTCGAACTGCGCGCACTGGATCTCGATAGCGACCTGGCATTGCTCGGTTCGTTCGACATCGTCTGGTGCTCGATGACGCTCCATCACGCGGTTGATGAAGCCGCCGCCCTCCGCCGGTTTGCGGCCCTCATCGGACCGGGGGGAGTGCTCTGCCTGCTCGAACGCGCTGCCCCGATGATGGTTCGCCCCACGAGCGACCTCGGGCGCCCGGGCATCTGGGACCGCGTCGGGTCGGGCCACGAGCATTGGCAGGAGAAATCAGGCGCGTCCCCTCCCGGCCTCGCTCAGGGCACGCGATACGCGGAACTCATCGAGGCCGCGGGTCTCACGGTATTGGATGCCCAGTTCATCAGCGACACGGTCCAGGTCGCGAGTGCCCAGGCTCGGCTGCTGCTCGACCGACACTTCGCGACCATCCTGCGCGACGTCGGCGCCTCGCTGATCCCGTCCGACCGTGACGCCCTCAGCGAGGCAGTGAAGTCCGCCACTGCCACTCAGTGGGGCCAAGTGATGATCACATCAGGCCGGTCGTTGTTCATCGCATCGCTCGTTGGATGCGACTAAGGGGTCAGACCCTTTCGTCGCATGGCCCGCAGAACGCGTTCCTCTGCACAAGGTGGGCATGGTAGCCATGCGACGAAAGGGTCTGACCCCTTAGTCGCATCCAAGCAGCGCGCGCAGGCCTTCGCGGCACTGCGTGGCGCCACCCTGGGCGGGGTGTCGCACACGGCCGGTCGCGAGATCGCCGAGGGCGCCTTCTGAGACGCGACCGACGGCGATCACCTGCGTCGGCTGCAGCAGCGCGACGAGGCGCTCGAGGTACGGCCGGCCGAGGGCCACCTCGCCGACCTTCGGGGCGCGGTTGGCGAGCGGTCTGCCCGCCGGATGGGGATGGAACGGCACGGCGTTCCAGAGGACGACCTCGTGCTCGGCATCGAGCTCGTCGAGCACGCCGTGGATGATCGTCGCGGAGCTCTCGGTCCAGCCGCCGACCTTCAGCGAGGACGGTGCAAACGGCGCGCCCCACTGGGCCAGCTGGCGCTCGCTGGTGAAGGCGATGCCGCTGAAGCGCCCGCCGCGCCAGCCCATCGCCTCGCCGGCCAGCAGCGCACGGGGCCGGGGCCGTCGCTCGAGGTAGGCCAGCAGGTTCGCGGCGCGGATCGCCGGGGCAGCCGGCAGATCGAAGACGTTGCTGTGGTCGCGCAGCGGGTTGACCAGCGTCCTCGGCGTGGGGCAGGCCGCCACGTCCGCGACCAGCGCGGCGAGGCTCATCGAGCGCGCGAGGCGTGCCGCGAGACGCGGGCCCGCGCCGAGACGCTCTGTGGGCGCCGCTCGATCAGACGGGCGCCGGCACCGCCACCGCCACGCGGTCCGCGCTTCGGCCCGCGCGTCCACGGGCGTCGTTCGCGCGGGTGCCGGTCGGTGCCGCCCCCGCCGCCGCCGCTGCCAAGGCTGGCCAGCCAGGCGGCGTCGATCTCGTCCTGCCGCTTCGTGTCGTGGAGCGCTTTCCACATGAAGTGCCAGATCGGGACGATCACGAGCTTGGGCATGATCGTCATTACGACCCACACCCACAGGATTTCTTCCCAGAGACTCATTGCAAAAACTCGTTTCGCACACCACTATCGTAGCGGCCGCACGGGCATTGGTAGATGCCGCGGGTGTTCTGCCTC
>CAJCBN010000433.1 GCA_903960645.1 uncultured Actinomycetes bacterium
ACCGGCCGCGAGGGCGACACCGTCGTCGGCGCGGGTGGCGAGCGCCTGACCGCCGATTGGCTGATCGACGCGTCGGGCTGGCGGCGCATCCTCGACGCAGAGGGGCCCACCGAGGGGCGCGACCGCCAGCTCGTGATCGGCACCGAGGACCACGTGCCGACGGCGGCGGCCCCGCACGCCGACGGCTTCGGCTTCTACCTGGAGAAGTCGCTGCTGCGCTCGGGCTACGGCTGGTCGTTCGCGGCGGGCGATCACGTCCGCGCCGGCGTCGGCTCGTTCGTCAAGGAGCCCCTGCAGCCGGCGATGGCGAAGCTGCGCGAGCGCGACGACCTCGGTCCCGGCCGCGAGCACCACGGTGGCGCGATCGCGTGCGTGCCCCGCAATCCCGTCGACGGCAACGTGCTGTTCGCCGGCGACGCCGCCGGCCACGCGCTGCCGATCACCCTCGAGGGGATCCGGCCCGCGGTCTACTTCGGCGCCGGCGCCGGGCGGCTCGTCAACGCCGTGCTGACCGACCGGCTCTCCGCCGCTGAGGCCTGCACCCGCTACGGCGCCCTCCACGCCGCACACCTCGGCGGCTACGCGAAGCTCAACCGCATCCAGCGCCTCTACCGCTACCTGCCCGAGCCGGTGCTGCGCCGGCTCGTGACACGCGGCGTCGGCCAGCCCACGCGCGGCGACGGCGAGGTCGCATTCCGCAGCCTGCGCTACCTCGACGTGCTGCGGCCCGAACAGCTGCCGGCCCTGCCGTAGCGGTAGGCTCCGGCCGTGCTGCACGACTCCTCCCTCCTGATCGACGCCCTCGCGGGGCTCGACCCGATGCTCCTCGAGCACGAGTTCTCGCTGCTCGGGTACGGCCGGGGCTCTGCACCGCCGTCGCCGGAGGCGCTGCTCGCGGAGGGCTTCGGCGCGCGCATCGACGACCCGCTCGAGACGACGTTCGTTCTGCGCTCGACGCTCGCCGACACGCTGCCGCCCGCCGACACGCGCCAGGACGGCCTGCGGGTGATCCTGCTCGTCGCCGAGCTGCCCGCCGATCTCGTCGGCTTCGCCTCCACGATCTCCGGCGCCCTGGCGGAGCGCAACGTGCCGATCATCCTCGTCGGCACCGCCTCGCGCGACCACCTACTCGTACCCGAGGCGGCCTGGCCAGAGGCGCTGGCCGTGCTGCGTGGCCTGCGCGATGCGTCCCGTCGGCTGCTCGAGGAGTCGGCGGAGCCGCCGGCCGACGCCGACGAGGCCCTCTAGGATTGGCTTGGTGGAGCGCTCTCTGAGGATCCTGGCGGCGCTGCTGATGCTGGCACTCGTGGTCGGCGCCGCCTTCGTGTTCTTCCGCTCCCAGGTGCTCAAGAGCGCCCCGTCGCCGATCATCGCGCCGACCGTCAGCAGTGCGACGTTCTCCCCGAACGCCTTCCGCCCGGCGCGGCGCGCGGCGACGCTGACCGTCGGGCTGCGTAAGGCCGACCGCGCCACCGTGGTCATCTTCGACACCGACGACCGCCAGATCGCAGAGGCCGCCACGACGCAGAAGGGGCGCAAGCTCCGAGCCAGCTGGAACGGGCGGCTGCCGAGCGGGACGCTCGCCCCCGACGGTCCGTACCGGTTCGCGATCCGGCTGCTCCGCCAGGACCGCACGATCCGCATCCCCGACCCGATCATTCTTGACGCCACGGCGCCGGTGGTCGCCTCCGACGCCAAGCCCGGCCAGCGCATCGCGCCCGGGCTCGAGGGGTCGATGGGGGCGTACAGCTTCACCCTCAGCGCCGACGAGCCCGTCAAGTTCCGCCTCGACGTCCGCCAGATCCAGCCGAACGGCGCGGATCGACTGGTGCGGCGCGAGACCGACCTGCAGTTCGCGCGGCGCAAGGAGATGCGCTGGGCCGCCGACGCCGGCAACCTGCCGCTCGACAAGGTCGGCACCCCCGTCGGACCGGGCTCCTACATCGTCGGCTGGAAGGCCGAGGACCGGGCCGGCAACCTTGTCGTCGCCCCCGAGGTGGTCAAGCCCAACGAGCTCGCCCCGGCCCAGGTCGTGGGCGTGGAGACCGTGGCCCTGACCCAGCGCCTCGTGCCGCAGACGCTGCTCGCCGAAGTGACGCTCGTGCGCCAGCGCCCGGGCCGCTCGTTCCCCGGCACCGTCGTCGCCCGGGCCAAGGGCGCACCCGGCGCCGTCAAGCTGCCCGGGGCGCCCGCCGGCTTCTACGCGATCCGCATCAGCGGCGGTGGCTGGCGCGCCTGGACGCCCAACGCCATTCCCGGCGGGGCACCCGTGCTTGTGATGGAGCCGCTCTACTCGTGGCAGGCGACCAACCCCGCCGACGCCGACCTGTCCGGCTTCCCCGACGTGTCGCCCGCTCCGCTCGGGCTCGACCGACCGCTCGGCGCGGGCAGCGAGCCGCTGCTCGCCGAGCTCGGCCACGTGGCCGCCGAGGCACGCTCCGCGACGCGACGCCGCGTGGGGGCCATCACCGACATGGCGATCGAGGACCGTGGCGTCCCCGCCAGCACCCGCGTGCTGATCATTGCCCGCGCACCCGTCTGGACCGACGGTCTGTACCGCGCTCTGCGGCGCTTCCACGCCCGCGGCGGCACCGTGGTCGTACTCGACGCCCTCAGCCTGTCGCGCAAGGCCTCTCGCTCGAGTGGCGCCATCGTGATCGAGGGGCAGAAGTCCGCCGACGTGGAGGCGCTCGACCCGATCTGGACGATCAGCGGCGCCGTCACCGCCTTCCCCCGCGCCGCACGCTGAGCCGCCCGCCCGCGGCCAGAGGCGCACGCGGCGAGGCCGCCCCGTACCATGCGCCTATGCGCGTGCTGGTCACAGGAGGAGCCGGATTCATCGGCTCGCATCTCGCGGATCGCCTGCTCGCCGCCGGGCACGAGGTGTGTGCCTACGACTGCCTCGACCCGCAGGTCCACCCCGACGGCGCGCCCGACTACCTCGACCCACAGGTCGAGCTGATCGTCGGTGACGTGCGCGACGAGGCATCGCTTGGCCGCGCGATGGACGCTGCCGATGCGGTCGTGCACCTCGCTGCCGCCGTCGGCGTCGGCCAGTCGATGTACGAGATCCGCCGCTACGTCGAGGTCAACTCGGTCGGCTGCGCCGCGCTGCTCGAGCAGCTCGTCGAGCGCCGCGACCGCGTGCGCCGACTCGTCGTCGCGTCGTCGATGTCGATCTACGGCGAGGGCCAGTACTACGACCCGGCCACCGGCGAGCACGGCCTCGCCCCGGGCCTGCGCCCCGAGCACCAGCTGGCCGAGCGTCGCTGGGAGCTCGAGTCCGCCGCCGGTGATCCGCTGCGGCCCGAGCGCACCGCAGAGACCAAGCCGCTGCTGCCGACCAGCGTCTACGCCGTCACCAAGCGCGACCACGAGGAGCTCTGCCTCTCCGTCGGCGGCGCCTACGGCGTCCCGACGCTCGCGCTGCGCCTGTTCAACGTCTACGGCCCGCGCCAGGCGCTCGGCAACCCGTACACCGGCGTCGCGGCGATCTTCGCCAGCCGACTGCTCAACGGCCACGCGCCCGTCGCCTTCGAGGACGGCGCCCAGACCCGCGACTTCGTGCACGTCACCGACGTGGCCCGCGCCTTCCACCTGGCCGTCGAGTCCGATGCCGACGGCGCCGCGCTGAACGTCTGCACCGGCGAGCCCTCCAGCGTCGTCGACGTCGCGCAGGGCCTCGCCACGGGCCTCGGCCTCGCGATCGAGCCGGAGATCGTCGGCAAGTACCGCGCCGGCGACATCCGCCACTGCATCGGCGACCCCAGCCGCGCC
>CAJCBN010000434.1 GCA_903960645.1 uncultured Actinomycetes bacterium
CCTCGCCGGAGGCACGCGGCAGTGCGCGGTCGTAACAGCCGCCGCCCTGCCCGAGCCGGTGACCCAAGCGGTCGATCGCGAGCGCAGGCGCGAGGATGACGTCGGCAGCCGCGATGGCATCGAGGCCGAGCCGCGGGCCAGTCGGCTCAAGCAGGCCGAACACGGCCGGGGCCAGGTCAGCCGCCCCCGTGTACTCGGCCCAGTCGAGCTGCATATCGTCGAGGGTGATCGGCAGCAGCACGCGGCGGCCATCCGCGACCAGAGCGTCGAGGAGCGGCAGCGTCGGCACCTCGCCGCCGGCGCCGACGAAGGCGGTCAGCGTGCGGCCAGGAATGCTCGCGACGTGCGCGGCCAGCAGGACGCCCCAGCCGGCGAGCTCGGCCTCCGAGCGCGCACGACGACGGGCGCGAACGTCGCTGCGCAGCGCCTGCTTGTCCATCAGATAACCGTCTCGACCGGTGGCAGCGCATCGAGACGATCATCGGCAGGCGGTGGCGCCTCGGCCTCCGGATACTTCGCGTACAGCCCGCGGACGCTCCGCGCCCCAAGCACGATCGCCGCGTTGACGAGGACCGCGATCGCGGCGAGGATCTCCGCCCCCGCGTTGGAGATGGCCCCGGTGATCGGCCCGACGAGCAGCATGCCGACCGGCAGCATCGCGACGCTGCCGAGCGTGCGGAACGAGCCGACGCGCGAGCGCAGATCCTGCGACACCTCACGGGTGATCGTCGTCTCAAGGAGCGTGCCGGAGATGGAGATGACGGCGCCGGCCATGACCGCGGTCAACGCCAGCACAATCAGTGGCGGCACGACCGCCATGGCCACGAAGAAGAGGGCGAACGGAATGCAGAGGATGTAGCCGAGCACGAGCGGACGCTGCGGACGCAGCTTCATCGCCGTCAGCCCGCCGATCAGGAAGCCCACGCCGAACCCGGCGACGATCACCGCCCATGAGCTCGCACCGTTCAACTCCTCGTCTGCGATCGCGGGGCCGACGGCGTAGATGGACGGCATCACAAGCAGCGCGTAGAGCACCTCGCCGATGACGACCACCACGAGCCAGCGCCGCGACGAGAACGCCTGCCAGCCCGCGCCGAGATCGCGGCGGAAGTTGCGGTTCTTCCACGGCGTCGGCTCACCCGTCGTCTTCATGAAAGCGAGGCAGAGCGCGCTCGCGCCGAACGAGACGGCGTCGAACGCGATCGCACCGGCCGGACTGATCAGGGCGACCAGCACGCCGCCGATCGCACCGCCGACGGCGATGCCGAGCGCCGGTGTGGTCGCCAAGAGCCCGTACGCCTCCTGCAGTCGTGCGGGCGACACGGTCTGCGGAATAACGCCGCTCAGCGCGGGACGGAAGAACGCCTCACCCACGCCGTAGACCGCCATCAGCGCCACGAGCACCCAGATCGACCCGACGTCGGAGATCAGCACAAGGAAGGTCGCGAACATGATCACCCCGCGCACCAGATCACTGGCCAGCATCACAAGACGCCGTGGCAGGCGATCGGCCCAGACGCCGCCAACCAGCAGGAAGATCGCGTTCGGGATGGCGCGAGCGGCGAGCACGAGGCCGACCTCGCCGACCGATCCGCCCATGCCGAGAATCGCAAACGGAATGGCGATCATCGCGATCGCATCGCCGATGATCGAGATCGCCTGCCCGGTCAGGAGCAGACGGAAGGAACGCTCGCGCAGGCAGCCGGGAATGCCCCGCGTGAAGGTGAGGGAGGCGCCGTGAGCCACGGACGCACTATCGCACGGACGCTCCGACCGGTGGGCACCTTGGCCGTTAGGCTTGCCACGTGCCCGACCTGACCCGTGAGCAGACACTCGAGTTCCTGCGGGCCTGGCCGGCGCAGATCGCGCACGTCAGCACCGTCCGCCCGGACGGGACGACGGCGACCGTTCCCGTCTGGTTCCGCATCGATGCCGCGGACGACCTGCTGATCTGGACGAGCCATCACCGCAAGTGGGTGCAGCGCGTCGCCGCCAGCGGCCATCTGTCGTTCAGCGTGGCGGAGACGTCGTTTCCGCTGCGCGGCGTGATGGGCGCCGGCCCCGCCGCCGTGCTGGGCGACGACGACGCGATCGACGTCACGGCCGAGCGCGCCGCGATCATCCGCCGCTACGTAATGCCCTGGCTCGTGCCCGCGTACGAGGAGAGCCGCGCCGAGCACCGGGCCATCATCCGCGTCGCGCTGGACCGCCTGA
>CAJCBN010000435.1 GCA_903960645.1 uncultured Actinomycetes bacterium
GCGTTGCGAAGCCCCAGCGGTCAACGCGCTTCTTGAACTCGCGCACGAACGTCTGCTGGCGCGCGAGGCGGATCAGGTCGGAGTCCGCGTGCCGGAAACGCGCGAAAGCGAGGGAGTCCGTGCCGCGCATCAGCTGGTAGCCGGGCTGGATGTTGATCGACATGTAGTTGTTTTCGGCCGAGCCGTCGTTGACGTTGTAGTACCGACGGTCGATCGGCAGCCAGACCCCACCGAACGTGCCGACGATGCGGGTGAAGGCGCGGAAGTCGAGCGGGATCAGATAGTTGACCTGAACGCCCGTCAGCTCCTTGACCGTGGCGAGCGCCAGCGGCTCCTGTCCGAGCTCGTAGGCTTCGTTGATTGGCCGCCGCCCGTAGCCGGGAACGTCGACGACGAGGTCGCGCGGGAACGAGAGCATCGAGATCGTCTTGGTGCGCGGATCGACGCGCATCAGCATCATCGTGTCCGAGCGGCCTGGGCCCTGCCCGGGGCGGCGGTCCTCGCCGATCACCAGCGCCGTGATCGGCTCGTTGACGGTGGCCACGGCCAGGCCGTCCTGCGCCTCCTGCTGCTGCTTGTCCGACGACTTCGTGATGGCCGTGACGGTGTCCTGGACGTACCAGTAGCCGTAGCCGACGACGGCGAGCGCCGCGATCACCGTGAGCGCGCCGATGCTGCCGACTACCCACGGCCAGCGCCGGCGGCGCTTCGCGGGCTCCGAGCTGTAGAGCGTCATCGGCGAGCGTCCGCCGCCACCACCGCCACCGGCGCCGGAACCTCCGGCCGCGAGTGCGGGCTTCGCCGCCGTCTCGACCGAGCCATCGGCGCGATGCACCTTCATCTTGGACGTGGCCGGGAGCGCTGCCGCGGACTTCGCCGCTGCGGCGGCCTCGACGGCGGCGTCGGCGCCACCAGCGACGGGTGTCTGAGGCTCAGTCGAGGGCGGCGACGCGGCTACTGCGTCGGCGGCGCCAACGACGGGAGCCTCGGGCTCGGTCGGGGGCGGCGACGCGTTGGCGTCTTCGGGTGGGGGCGTCGGCGTCTCCACGGTGGTCTTGCCTCGCAGACCGGCCTTCCGACCGGTCCCCGAGCACTGGCTGAGTATACCCCGCGGTTTCCCCGGCCCCTCCCCGGATCGCGTCCGAACTGTGATCCGGCCACCTGATCTGGCAGTATCCGCACGATGGACGTTCCGTCGCAGATCGCGGTCGTCCGCCACGGGCAGACCGAGTGGAGCGTCAACGGTCGGCATACCGGGACGACCGACATCCCGCTGACCGACCACGGCCGGGAAGAGGCCCGCGCCTCCGCCCCACTCGTGCAGGCGCTCGCGGTTGACCACGTCCGCTGCAGCCCCCTCCAGCGGGCGCGCGAGACCTGTGACCTGCTCGGCCTCGCGGTGGCGCCGACCATCGATCCGGATCTCGTGGAATGGGACTACGGCGTCTACGAGGGCATCACCACGAAGGAGATCCGCGAGACGGTACCCGCGTGGACCGTCTGGTTCGGCGGCTGCCCCGACGGTGAGACGCCGGAGCAGGTCGCCGCCCGCGTCGACCGCGTGATCGCCGCGGCCCGCGCCGCCGGCGGCACCACGCTGGTGGTCGCCCACGGCCATGTCCTGCGCGTGTTGACGGCCCGCTGGCTCGGCCTACCGCCCCAGGACGGTCGCTTTTTCCGCCTCGACACGGCGACCGTCTCCCTCCTCGGGTGGGAGCGGGAGACGCCAGTAATCCTGAAGTGGAATACGCGGGGCTAGGCCCCGCGTAGTACCGAAGAATCGGTCCGCGGTGCCGCCTACCGCTCGACCAGATCGATCACCACCGGGCACCCCTCCAGCCCGGCGGCCTCGCGCAGCCGGTTCTCGAGGAAGTACGCGTAGTCGCGCGTGATCAGCTTGCGGTCGTTGATGGTGATGCGGAAGCGCGGCGGGCGGGTCTGGACCTGCGCGCCGTAGATGACCTTCATCCGCTTGCCGTGAACGAGCGGCGGCTGGCGCTGCGCGACGGCGTCCTGCAGGGCGCGGTTGACGGCGGGCGTCGGCATGCGCCGGGTGTACGCCTCGTAGAGCTCCTCGATGCGGTCGAGCAGGCGGTCGAGGCCACGGCCGGTGACGGCCGAGGTGGTCACGATCATCGGCCGCTGGCGGAGCTTGCGTTCGATGCGCAGGCGCAGGTCGTCCAGGTCGATCTCGGAGGCGTCCCATTTCGAGACGACGACGAGCGTGGCGCAGCCCGCTTTGCGCGCTGCGTCCGCGACGTCGAGGTCGTGATCCACGAAGCCCTCAGCGCCATCGATCAGGACGAGGGCGATATCCGCGTGGTCGGCCGCGGCCAGCGCGCGCTTCTCGCTCCAGTACTCGATGTCCTGCCGCAGCGAGCGCTTGCGGCGCATGCCGGCGGTATCGACGAGTCGGAACACCGTCTCGCCGCGCACGAGACGCGTGTCGATCGCGTCGCGGGTGGTACCGGGGATGTCGCTGACGATCACCCGCGGCGAGCCGATCAGCTTGTTGAAGAGCGAGGACTTGCCCACGTTCGGCCGGCCGAGGATGGCGACGCCAATCTCGTCGGCGACGCGCTCCATGCGCTCCGCCGCCGGCAGCTCGGTGAGTCGCTCGATGATCAGGTCGAGCAGATCGCCGCTGCCGGAGCCGTGGATGGCGGAGACGGGCATGGGATCGCCCAGCCCGAGCTCGTGGAAGACGAGCGCAGCGACGTCGCCGCTCTGGCCGTCGGCCTTGTTGGCAACGAGAATCAGCGGGAGCTTCTCACGGCGCAGGATCTCGGCGACCTCGAGGTCACCGGGCATCACGCCGGCCTTGGCGTCGACGACGAACAGCGCCATGTCGGCCTCGGCGAGGGCCGTACGTGCCTGGGCGGCGACCTCGTCGGCCATCATCGTCTCCCCGCCGAGATCGATACCGCCGGTATCGACGAGGCGGAAGAACTTGCCGTTCCACTCGACGTCGACGTCCTTGCGGTCGCGCGTGACACCGGGCTCGGAGTGGACGACCGCATCGCGGCGGCCCGCCAGGCGGTTGCAGAGCGTGGACTTGCCCACGTTCGGGTAGCCGACGACGGCGACGACGCCGAGCAGCGGCTGCTCCGGCAGCGCCTGGGCCTCCTCTTCGAACTCCTGGCCTCGGCGCTTGCGCGCTCGCGGTGGCTCGCGTCCGCTCATGCGCTCGTCTCCTTGGTCGGCCACTCAGGTGGCACGGCGTCTTTCGGTCGCCCGGCGCGCTCCGCGCTCTCGGCGAATGACTGCAGTTGGCGCAGGTGCGCGCCGAGGTCCTCGGAGGCGGCGCGGTAGACCTTGCTGCCGCGTCCCTCGACGGTCATCGGACGTCCGAAGGTCACGCTGATCGGCGTCCGCGGCGCGTCGACCAGACGGTCGGTCCCGTTGATCCAGACCGGCACGATCGGGGCGTTCGCCATGCTGGCGATCATGGCGGCACCCGCCCGCACCTCGCCCAGCCCCGTGCCGTGGTGGCGCGTGCCGTCGACGAAGATGCCGAGGATGCCACCGCGTGCCAGCACCTCGCGGGCGGAGTCGATGGCGCCGCGATCGACCTCGCCGCGGCGCACGGGAAACGCCCCGGTATGCGGCAGGAAGCGCCGCACCGCCACGTTTCGGAACAGCTCCTGCTTCGCCATGTAGTGGAGCGGTCGCTGCATCACCGCGCCGAGCACGAAGATGTCGTAGAACGACTGGTGGTTGGCGGCAAGGATGACCGGGCCGCTGCGCGGAATCCGCTCGCGGCCCCAGATGCGCACGTCGGAGAAGTGGCGGATCGGCGGCGCGACCAGGCGCAGCGCCAGCGCCCACGAGCGTTCGGGGGTGAAGACGCGGAAGCCGTCCCAGGCCATGCGGGTCTCGCTCATGCGCGCTCCTCCGATAGCTGCACGATCGCCTCGATGACCTGCTCGATCGAGCGACCCTCGGTGTCTACGCAGATGCTGTCCTCCGGCACGATCATCTGCGCGGCGTCCTTGCGGTCGCGCTCGAGGGCGGTGTCGCCCGCCTCTTCGCCGCGCTCGGCGGCACGGCGGCGCCGGCGCTCCTCGGGCGAGGCGTCGAGCCAGACCTTCAGCTCGGCCTGCGGCCAGACCACCGAGCCGATGTCGCGCCCCTCGGCGACGGCATCGCCTGCGGCCAGAAAATCGCGCTGGGCGCCGCGCAGTGCCTCGCGCACCTCGGGCAGGCACGACACGCCCGAGACGGCTGCATCGACGGCGTCTGAGCGCAGCGCAGGATCGAGCAGACGAGTCGTCCAGCCAGCGGACTGCGCCACCTGCACCGGATCGTCGCCCGTCTCGAGTGCGACGAGGGCCACGGCGCGGTACATCGCGCCCGTGTCGAGATAGCGGTAGCCGAGCCGGGCGGCGAGCGCACGCGACACGGTGGACTTGCCCGCGCCGGCGGGACCGTCGATGGTGATGATCATCGGCGCCGCTCCGCCGTGACGGCCTCGATCAGCGGGCGGAAGCCGGGGAACGACACGTCGATGGCCTCGGGATCCGTGATCGTGACGCCCTCTTCCGAGTAGAGACCGGCGATTGCGCCCAGCATCGCGATGCGGTGGTCGCCGCGGGCGTTGACGGTGCCGCCGCGCAGGCGGGCCGGCACGCCGCGGATGAACCAGCCGTCGTCCTCGAGCTCGATGCGCCCACCGATGCCGCGCAGTGCCTCGTAGACGCTCTCCAGCCGGTTCGACTCCTTGAACTTCAGCTCCTCGGCTTCGCGCACGCGCGTGCGACCGCGCGCCGTGCAGGCGGCGAGGGCGAGGATCGGGAGCTCATCGACCAGGCTCGCCACCTCGTGCCCGCGGATGCTGCTGGCGGTCAGGTCGGCGTGCGCCACCTCGAGGTCGGCGACCGGCTCGCCGGCCTCCGTCGTGCGGCGGTTGAACACGCCGATGCGGCTACCCATGCGCTCCAGCACGTCGAGCAGCCCGGTCCGGCCCGCGCCCATGCCGATGCCGCGCAGGAAGATGCGGGATTCAGGGATCAGCGTGGCCGCGACGATCAGGAAGGCGGCGGACGACATATCGCCGGGCACCTCAATGCGGTCCAGGCGGAGATGCTCCGTCGGCTGCAGCACCACGCGCTTGCCAACGGTCTGCACCGTGGCGCCCGCGGCGCGCAGCATGCGCTCCGTGTGGTCGCGCGTCGACGTCTCCTCGATCACGGTCGTCGGCCCGTCGGCGCGGAGGCCGGCGAGCAGGATCGCGGACTTGACCTGCGCCGAGGAGACCTCCATCGCGTGCTCCATGCCGTACAGCGGCACGCCGCCGGTGATCGTCACGGGCGGGCGCCCGTCGGTCGTCTCGACCTCGGCGCCCATCGTGCGTAGCGGCTTGGCCACGCGCTCCATCGGGCGGCTGCGGATCGACTCGTCGCCGTCGAGGGTGAAGACACCGCTCGGCTGCATCGCGCAGATGCCGGTCAGTAGGCGCATCAGCGTGCCGGCGTTGCGGACGTCGATCGCGCCGACCGGCGGCTTGAGGCCGGCGATGCCCACCCCGTGGACCGTCAGCCGGCCATGGCCGTGATCCTCGACGCGCACGCCGAGCGAGCGGACGGCCTCGAGCGTGGCCCGGGTATCGGCGGAATCGCCCCAGCCCTCGACGTCGACCGGGCCGTCGCAGAGCGCGCCGATCAGGAGCGAGCGGTGGCTCACCGACTTGTCGCCGTTGACGGAGAGCTCGCCGAGCAGCGGACCCGAGGGCAAGACCTTCCAGGGGGTCACTCGGCACCGCCGATGCCCTCGAGAACCGGGGCGTGCGCGGCGAGGCAGCCGTCGGCGCGCAGCAGCTCGACCGCGCGGTGCGCGTTCGTCTCGCCGGCCACGATGATGCGGATCTCGCCGCCGCGCTCGGGCGAGATGTGGCTGAGCGAGAACTCCTCGATGTTGATGCCGGCGGCGGACAGCGTCTGTGCGATCGAGGAGAGCGCACCGGGACGGTCGGGGACGGAGGCGATCAGCTCGTGGAGATCCGCCGGGGCCGTGCGGTGCGCCTGGGCGAGCGCCTCGCTGCGGGCCGCTGCGGCAGCGGCGATCCAGCCGGCCAGGAAGACCTCATCGCCGGTGCGCAGCGCCTCCGCGACGACGTCAAGCCGCTGCTGCGCGTCGGCGACGGCGGCCAGCACGGCCTCCCGGTTGTCGAGCAGGATGTCGATCCAGATGGCGGGATTGGCACCCGCCACGCGCGTCATGTCACGGAACGAGCCGCCGACCGAATGCAGGGGGCTGTGCCCGTTGACGTCCGTCGCGGCGACCTGCGTGGCGAGGACGTTGGCGAGGACGTGCGGAAAGTGGCTGGTCAGCGCGACGATCGAATCGTGAGCGGCGGCATCGATCACGACCGGTCGCGCACCGATCGCTGTGGCGACGCCGTGCACCTGCGCGAGGCGCTCGGCGCCGGACTCGACCGTCGGCGTCAGAAACCAGGTGGCGCCCTGGAACAGCTCGGGGCGCGCATGCGCGGCCCCGTGCGCCTCGGAGCCGCAGATCGGATGGCCGCCGATGAAGCGCGACCGCCCGGACTCGGCGACGGCGGCGACGACATGGCCCTTGGTGGAGCCGATATCGGTGATCGTCGCGCTCGGCGCGGCGTTGAGCGCCTGCTCCACGGTGGCGGCGATCGCGGACACCGGCGTCGCCACGACGATCAGATCCGCTGCGGCGCAGGCCTCGTCCAGGGTGGCGGCGACGGCGTCGACGCACCCGCGCTCAAGGGCAATCGCGGCCTCAGACGGAGAGACGTCAAAGCCGATCACCTGAGCGACGGCGTGCTCACGCAGAGCGGCTCCGAGACTGCCGCCCATGAGTCCGAGGCCGACGATCGCGACCTGCATGGCCGCCTACCGGCTGAGGGTCCTGCCGCTGACCACGACGAGCCGCTCGATATCCGCGACGAACGCGGGGAACTCGGCCGACGGGATCTGCTGCGCGGCATCGGAGAGAGCGTGCTCGGGCGTCGGATGCGTTTCGACGATCAGGCCGTCGGCGCCAGCGGCGACGGAGGCGAGGGCAAGCGGCGCGACCAGCGAGCGCTTGCCGGCGGCGTGCGAGGGGTCGACGATGATCGGCAGGTGCGTCTCGGCCTTGAGGACCGGGATCGCGGAGACGTCGAGGGTGAAGCGCGTGGCCCGCTCAAACGTCCGGATGCCGCGCTCGCAGAGGATCAGCTCGTCGCAGCCGCCGTTGGCGATGTACTCCGAGGCCATCAGGAGCTCCTCGATGGTGGCGGCGATACCCCGCTTGAGCATGATCGGCTTGCCCGAGCTGCCGACGGCGCTGAGCAGGTTGAAGTTCTGCATGTTGCGCGCGCCGATCCAGATCATGTCGACGTGGTCGATCACGTCCTGGAGGTCGCGCACGTCCATCAGCTCGGTCGTGACCGGCAGGCCGACCTCGTCACCGACGGCGCGCAGGATGCGCAGGCCCTCGAGACCGAGGCCCTGGAACGCGTAGGGCGAGGTGCGCGGCTTGTAGGCGCCGCCGCGGAGCATCGAACCACCGGCGGCCTTGACCGCCTTGGCCGACGCGAGCGTCTGCTCGTACGACTCAATCGAGCACGGACCGGCCATCATCGCGAAGTGGCCGCCGCCGACCTTGCACGGCCCGACGGTGACGATCGTGTCGCGCGAGCGGAACTCGCGCGAAACGCGC
Organism: uncultured Actinomycetes bacterium; assembly: GCA_903960645.1. Taxonomy (GTDB): domain Bacteria; phylum Actinomycetota; class Thermoleophilia; order Gaiellales; family F1-60-MAGs149; genus F1-60-MAGs149. The sequence continues at coordinate 7,678 of CAJCBN010000435.1, forward strand.
TTGTACTCCTTGCGCAGCGGCACGACGCGCTCGACGCCGTCGACGGCCTCAAGCGGCAGGCTCGCGACGATCGCGCGATCACCGATGACCCCGATGACGGTGCCGTCACCACCCGTGTCGACGTGGACCCCGGCACCCGCCTCGTGGATCAGCGAGATGACGTGCTGTACCTCCGCCTCGGTGGCGGAAGCACGCATGACGACGATGAGCTCAGGGGCTCCGGTGACAGATGCAGCACTCACGGTGCCGAAGTATACGGCGGCTCGGGTTTTCAGCCGCCGCTTGCTGCAGTACGCAGCGCTTCGAGCTCATGGGGCTTCAGCGCACGGCAGGTGCCGATGCCGAGCCGGCCCAGCGTCAGTGGCCCGTAGGCGATGCGCTCGAGCTCCATCACGGGGTAGCCGACCGCGGCGCACATGCGCCGGACCTGGCGATTGCGCCCCTCTTTGATGGTGATCTCAAGCTCTGCCCCGCCCGAGCGCGCGGCGAGCATCTTGACGTCGGCCGGCTGCGTGCGCCCGTCGTCGAGGTAGACGCCCTGCGTGAGCTTGCGCAGCGCAGCGGAGCCGGGCAGCCCGCGGACGATCGCGCGGTACGTCTTCTTCACACCGTGCCGGGGATGCCCCAACCGGTGGGCAAGATCGCCGTCGTTCGTCAGCAGAAGGAGGCCGCTCGTCATCGCATCGAGGCGCCCGACCGGTACGACGCGCTCCACCACATCGATCAGGTCAACCACCTTCGGCCGCCCCTCGGGGTCGCTCATCGTGGTGACGTAGCCGACGGGCTTGTTCAGCATCAGGTAGACCATCCGCTCGACCGCGACGGGGCTGCCGTCGACGGTCACGGTCGCCCCGGCCGGCACCTGCGAGCCGGGCTGGCCGACGACGCCATCGATGGTGACACGCCCCTCTGCGATCAGCGCGTCGGCTCCGCGCCGCGAGGCAACGCCGCTCTGGGCGAGGAACTTGTTGAGTCGAACAGTGCTCGCCGGGGAATCAGCCACGAGCCGAAGTGTCTCAGGCCGGCGGCTCGGCTGCGGCGTCGGGCTCGTCAGCGGCCGCGAGTGGCTCGCTCGCGATCGGGCTGGTGGCCGCCTCGCCGCCCGTGACCGCACTGGGATCCTCGATCGCGACGGCCTGCGTCGCCGCCATCGCCTGCAGCCGATCGCGTACCTCGGCCGCGTCGGGCAGATCGTCACCCAGCTCCTCGAGCAGCGGCAGAGAGTGGCGCCCCTCTTCCAGCCCGAAGACGCGGTCGAAGCGCAGCGTCGTGCGGTACAGGATCGGGTTGCCGGGGCGGTCGGAGCGCCCCGCCTCCTCGATCAGACCGCGCTCAAGCAGGCTCTTGATCGGGTTGTCCGCGGCGACGCCACGGATGCGGGAGATCTCCGGCCGGCTGACCGGACCGGCGTAGGCGACGACGGCCAGCGTCTCGAGCGCCGCGCGCGACAGCGGCCGCTGCGACAGCTGGTCGAGCAGGCGGGCACAGGCCAGCGCGGTCTCGTCGGCCGCGCGCAGCGCCCAGCCGCCCGCCACGCGTTCCAGGACGACGCCGGAGACGCCCTCGGCGTGGCGCTCGCCGACGAGCTGGAGCGCCTCCTCGACGTCAGGCTCGGACAGTTGGGCGGCCGCGGCCAGCGCGCGCTCGTCGAGCGGCTCCGAGGTGATGAACAGCAGCGCCTCGACGACGCGGGCGTTGCCGGCCTGGCGCGGCTCGGCGCTCATGCGGCGTCGGACACCGCGGCGAGCTGGCGCGTGGCGAGCCGCATCCGGATCGGCGCGAAGGGCGCGTCCTGCTCCGCAACCACCTCACCGCCGCGGATCAGGTCGAGCACAGCCCAGAAGGCCGCGGCCTGCTCGGACCGGCCGAGGCCCACGACGGCCTCATCGAACGAGCACGACCCCGTGGCGCGCACCGCGCGGCGGACGTGGTCGAGCAGACGGGCCAGCGGAATGCGGCGGCGCAGCACGTGGATCGGCTCGGCCGCCTCCTCAGTGCGCGTGATGGCCAGACGCAGCGCCGCGACCAGCTGGTCGGGATCGCCGCTGCCGGCCTCCGCCTCAAGTGCCGGGCGCGGCGGGCGCAGCGCGGGCGGGCCATCGCGGAAAACGCGGCGCCCGACCTGCTCAAGGCGATCGCCGAGCCACTGCGCTGCCGCCTGGGCGCGCGCGTACTCCGCGAGTCGTGCCGCCAGCTCCTCGGCGGCCTCCTGCGCATCGGGCATGTCATCGACCTCGTCGGGCGTCAGCAGCAGCCGGATCTTCAACTCAAGCAGCGCAGCGACGAGCACGAGGAACTCGCTCGCGCTCTCGAGGTCGATCTCACCATCCTCCTCGATCTGCGCGAGGTAGCGCAGGCAGACGTCGGCGACGGGAACCTCACCGAGATCGACGACGTCGCGGAGGACGAGCGCGAGCAGGAGGTCGAACGGGCCGGCGAACGGCTCGAGGTCGAGATCCAGCTGGAGGGCGGAGGTGGCGGACATCAACGATCAGGCTAGTCGCGGGGTCGGATGGCAATTGCAACGAGATCCCAACGCCCGCCGTCTCCGCCCTCCAGCCGAATCCCGACCCCGAACCGCCCGCTTGGCCTGCTTGGCCTGCTGGATCCTGGAGGCAGGACCTGTCCGCTGGGATGCAGGCGACGTGGGGTTCGACGCCGGTCGCCTACGCGACCGACACCGAGCCCACCGTCGCCTGAATCTCGGCGAACAGCGCCTGATCCGGGCGCACGCGGAACGCGGGCCCGAGCCGCAGGCGCCGGCTGCCCGATGACGTGCGGATGTCGACGACGACGGGATGGTCGCCGTGGAACTCCTCGCAGATGCGTCGCAGGCGCTCGATCGCGTCGGCGGGCGCTGTGCGGGCATCGACCTCGATGCGCACGATGCCGACGACCGGCACGGCGTCGAACGGCATGACCTCGAAGGCGACGAGCTTCGTCTCGCCGCCGCCGCGCTGGTCGACGCGGCCCTTGACGATGATGATCTTGTCCTGGTCGAGGTGCATGCGCGACGCGATGAAGGCCTTCGAGAAGACGACGACCTCGACGACGCCGGTGGTGTCCTCCAGCTGGACGAAGGCCATCGGGTCGCCCTTCTTGGTCATCGTCTGGCGGACCGAGGAGACGAGGCCGCCGATGGTCACGGTCTCCCCCTCCTTGCGGTTGCCGAGGTCGCGGATCGGCACATCGACCTTGCGCGTCAGCTGGTCGGCGATGTCCGTCAGCGGATGGCTGGAGACGTAGATGCCGAGCGTCTCGCGCTCACCGGCCAGCAGCTCCTTCTTGTCGAACTCGCCGGCCGGCACGGGCGGGTGCGAGCCGCCACCGCCACCGCCGACCGAGGCGTCGTCGAGGCCCTCGAAGAGGTTGGTCTGCCCGGCGTGGCGATCGGCCTGCGCCTTGCGACCCGACTGCACGGCCTGATCAAGCACGAGCAGCATGCCGCGGCGCGGATCACCCGTGGTGTCCAGCGCACCGGCGCGGATCAGGCTCTCGAGTACGCGGCTGGAGACGTGTTGGGCATCGACGCGCTCGGCGACGTCCCAGACGGACAGGAAGCGCCCGTCCTCCTCGCGCGCCTCGATGATCGCGCGCACCGCGTTCTCGCCGACGTTCTTGACGGCACTCAGGCCGAAGCGGATCTTCCCCTCGACCACCGCGAAGTCGCGCTGGGAGGAGTTGACGTCGGGCGGCAGCACCTCGAGTCCCATCGAGTCGCACTCGGCGACGTAGAACGGCACCTTGTCCTTGGTGTCCATCACGGACGAGATCAGCGCGGCCATGTACTCGGCCGGGTAGTTGGCCTTGAGGTACGCAGTGCGGTACGAGATCAGCGCGTAGCAGGCGGCGTGGGACTTGTTGAACGAGTACTCCGCGGAGCGCTCGTTCTCGTCCCACATGTCGGCGGCGACCTTGGCGTCGACGCCGTTGGCCGCGCAGCCCTCGATGAAGCGTGGCTTCAGCGA
>CAJCBN010000436.1 GCA_903960645.1 uncultured Actinomycetes bacterium
CGGCGGCGCCGTAGATGATCGACGGCACGCTCGAGGCCGTCACCATGATGGTCGCACGCTGCACCGTGACGACGCCGTCGACGTAGGTGAAGGTGTAGTTGCCACCGGCCGCACCCGAGCAGTACGTGCGCGCGCCGGCCGCGACGGTGCTGAGGTTGGAGTAGGCGGTCGCGCAGGTCGCGAGCGTCGAGAGGATCGTCTCGCTGTTGCCGTTCTGCCAGCCGGTGTAGGTCGCCGTCACGGTCGGCACGGAGGTCTCGCCGTAGACGCGCGTGTGGCTCGAGGCGGTGATCGTGATGACCGCCGGCTGGATGTCGACGTACGCATCGACGTAGACGAACCAGTAGTTCGCGGCCGCGGCACTGGCGCAGGTCGTGACGGGGCGGGCGCCGACGGTATCGGTGACGGTGTACGTCGTGGTGCAGGTCGGTTGCGTCGAGAGGGCCGTGAAGTCCTGCCCGTTGGCCATGTTCGTCAGGCTGAAGCCGACCGTGGGCACCGCCGAGCCGTAGAACACCACCGGCGTCGAGGCCGTCAGCACGACGCGGCGCTGCACGACGGTGACGAATCCGCTCGTGAAGGTGAACGAATAGTTGGCCGCCACGGCGTTGGCGCACGACGTCGACGGCGTCACCCCGACGTCCGTCGTGATGGTGTACAGCGAGCTGCAGGTGGTGTTGCCGACGACGCTCGAGTTCTCGCCGTTCATGAAGCCGTCGTAGCTCGGCGTTACCGCGGGCGGTGCCGAGCCGTACGAGACCGTCGGGCTCGAGGCCGTCACGACGACGCCCTTGCGCTCCACGGTGATCGTCCCGGGGATGTACGAGAACGAGTAGTTGGCCGCCGCAGCACCCGTGCAGCTGGTCGCCGCCCCGGCGGAGACGGAGCTGGTCGGCTGGTAGGTCGTCGAGCAGGTCGGCGTGGCGGTGAGGATCGTCTGGCTCTGGCCGTTGACCCAGCCGGAGTACGACGGCGTCGGCGTTGCCACGGAGGCATCGCCGTAGACGGCCGTGTCGCTCGACGCCGTCACGTTGATGTTCTTGCGGATGATCGTGACGGTGCCGTTCGTGTACGAGAAGGTGTAGTTGAGGGCGTCGGCACCGGAGCACGACGTGCTGGGGATGACGTTGATGCCGTCGGTGCTGTTGTAGGTGGTGCTGCAGAGCGGCACCTGCGTGAGCACGTTGGTGTGGCTCTGGCTGTTGACCCAGCCGACGTACGACGGGGTGATGCCCGGCACGTTGGCGCCGTAGGCGACGGTCGTGCTCGAGGCGGTCACGACGACGTTCTTCTTGTAGATCGTGATCGCGCCGCCGACGTAGCTGAAGGTGTAGTTCGCCGCCCCCGCGCCGGTGCAGGCGGTGGTCGGCGTCGTGCCGTAGTCGCTCAGCTCCGTGTACGTCGTCGTGCAGACCGGGAGCGTGTTGACGATGCTCGCGGTCTCGTCGTTGACGAGGCCGGAGTAGGCAGGGGTGATGACGGGAACCGCATCGCCGTAGGTGCGGTTCGCGTCGGAGGCCGTGACAACGGCGCCCTTGCGGTCGATCAGCACCGTGCCGCTCGTGTAGGTGAACGCATAGTTGGCCGCAACCGTTCCGGAGCAGCTGGTGGTCGAGCCGGCCGCGACGGTCGTGGTCGGCAGGTACGGCGTCGTGCACGCGGCCGCCGTCGTCAGCACGGTCTCGCTCTGGCCGTTGACCCAGCCGACGTAGGACGGCGTGATCGTCGGCCGGGCGTCGCCGTAGGTGACGCGGGCGTTGGATGCGGTCACGTTGACCGTCTTGCGTTGCACCGTCACGACGCCGCTCGTGTACGAGAAGGTGTAGTTGTCGGCGGCGGCGCCGGTGCACTCGGTGATGCGATCGGCGGATGCCGCGGCGACGTCCGTGAGCGGCGTGTAGGCGGTGGTGCAGGTCGGCTGCGTCGTGAAGACGCTGGTGCCCTCGAAGTTGGCGAGCGTGTACGTCGGGTGGATCACGTCGACGGCGCCGGTGAGCGCCGTCGAGGCGGACACCTGGTAGCCGACCGTCGCGTAGCCGTGCGTGGTCGCATTGGCATAGCCCTGGAAGTGCACGGGGTTCGCGACGGTCGCAGCGGTGTACGAGGAGCCGCCACCGCCGCCGTTGTAGTAGCCGCCGCCGCCGCCGTAGTACCCACCGCCGCCACCACCGCCATACGTCGTGCAGGCGGCGCCGCCGACCGCCAGCGAGCCGTTGGTTCCGCAGCTGCCGCCGTAGGAGCCGCGCAGGCCGCCAGCCGACTGCGAGCCGCCGCCGCCGCCGTAGTACGTCGAGTCGCTCTGCGGCTTGGCGGATCCGGCAACGCCGACGAGGCCGCCGCCGAGGCCGCCGTGGTTGCCGTACGGCGTGTCGCCGTTGGGGCCACCGTCGCCGCCACCGCCGCCGGCCACGAGTACGCGGTTGGCCACGGCGTTGCCACCCTGGCGCAGGTCGGTCGCGCCGCCGCCGCCGGCGCCGGCGCCGTAGCCGCGACCCGCGCCATTCCAACCCGCGGTCCTCGAGCTGGTCGTGCCGCCGACCTCGACGTAGAGCACGGAGCTCGCGGTCACCGGCAGCGTGCCAGAGACGCGGCCGCCGAGACCGCCAGTGCCGTAGCCGTAGGTGCCGCCGCGGGCGCCGACGAGATCGACCGTCGCGCTCGTCACACCGGCCGGCACCGTCCAGCTCTGCTCGCCGCCGGTGTAGGCATAGCCCTTCCAAACCCGACCGGCCGAAACGGCGGTGATGCTCGTGGCGTCGGCCTTGGTGTACACGACCTTCAGACGGAACGCCTTGGTGCCGGCCGTCACGTCCGCTGACGGCACCACGTACGTCGCCGCCGTCTGGCTGGCGATGTCCGTCCACGTCGTGCCGCCGTTGGTCGACTGCTGCCACTGCCGCGCCGCGGTCTCCCCCACGGCTCCGGTCCAGCTGCCGTCGACCGCGTTGAGGGTCAGCGGCGTGGACGAGCCGGGCACGAGCGTCGTGGTCATGCTCGGCAGGACGCGCAGCGTGCTGAGCGTGTCGCCGTACGTGACCGTCGGGCTCGACGCGGCGATCGTCACCGGCCGTCGGCTGATCGCCACCGTGCCGTTGATGTAGTTGAAGCGGTAGTTCGTCGCCGTGCCGCCCCAGCAGCTCGTCGGCGGCGGGGTGGCCGCGACGGCCGTGGTCGGCGTGTACGCCGTGGAGCAGATCGGCACGGTCCCCAGATCGCCTGTGCCTTCACTGTTGACCCAGCCGTTGTACGCCGCGGTGATCGTGGGCAGGCCGTCGCCGTACTGCAGGCTCGCGCTCGAGGCGGTCACGTCGAGCTGCTTCTTCTCGATCGTGATACTGCCCGCCTGATACGTGAACGAGTAGTTCGGCGACGTGGCGCTGGAGCAGTTGGTCGAGGGCACGCTGGTCGTCGGCGTCGTCACGAGGTACGACGCCGAGCCGCAGACCATGCCCGTCATACCCACCGAGGTCTCGTCCTGGCTGTTGACCCAGCCGGTGTACGTCGCGACGGTCACGGTCGGCTTGGCGTCGCCGTAGGTGACGGTGTAGGACTGCGCGCGCACCGTGATCGGGCGCTTGGTGATCGTGACGGCGCCGGGGACGTACGTCGGGAACGAGTAGTCGGCGGCCGCGGCGCCCGAGCAGGACGTCGCCGGCGTCTGCCCCACGTTGTCGAGCACCGTGTACACCGTCACGCAGGTCGGCACGGTGCTGAGCGTGGACTCGGTGGCGCCGTTGACGAGTCCGGAATAGGAGGCGGTGATGGTCGGGATCGCCGCGCCGTACCGCACGCTCGGGCTCGACGCCGTCACGGTGACCG
>CAJCBN010000437.1 GCA_903960645.1 uncultured Actinomycetes bacterium
CTGCGGGATCGTCTGGTGCGACTCGTCGATGAACAGCAGGAAGTCGCCCGGGAAGTAGTCCATCAGCGTGAACGGCGCCGAGCCCGGCGGGCGTCCCTCGAAGATGCGCGAGTAGTTCTCAACGCCGTTGCAGTAGCCGAGCTCGCGGAGCATCTCGAGGTCGTACTCCGTGCGCTGGCGAATACGGTGCGCCTCGAGCAGCTTGCCGTCCTGCTCGAAGCGGCTGGCGCAGTCCTCCATCTCGCGCATGATCTCCTGCGTCGCGCGCTCGACGGTGACCGGGTCGGTCACGTAGTGCGTGGCCGGAAAGACCACCAACTCGTCGAGCTTGCCGAGCACCTCGCCGGTCAGCGGGTCGTAGTGGGTGATCGACTCCACCTCGTCGCCGAACAGGGAGACCCGGTACGCAGTCTCGGTGTAAGCCGGCTGGAGCTCGATGACGTCACCGCGAGCGCGGAACCGGCCGCGGCCGAGCGCCGTGTCGTTGCGCCGGTACTGAATGTCCACCAGCGAGCGCAGCAGGCCATCGCGGCCGCCGTTGGCCTGGCCACCGACCTGAAGCACGACGAGGCGCTCCTGGTACTCGGCGGGCGAGCCCAGGCCGTAGATGCACGACACGGAGGCCACGATGATCACGTCGCGGCGGCCTAGGAGCGACGCAGTGGCCGCGTGACGGAGGCGGTCGATGTCGTCGTTGACGACCGCGTCCTTCTCGATGTACGTGTCCGTCGTGGCGATGTACGCCTCGGGCTGGTAGTAGTCGTAGTAGGAGACGAAGTACTCGACCGCGTTGTCCGGGAAGAACTCGCGGAACTCGTTGCAGAGCTGGGCCGCCAGCGTCTTGTTGTGGGCAATCACGAGTGCCGGCCGCTGCAGGCGCTCGATCGTGAACGCCATCGTCGCGGTCTTGCCGGTGCCGGTCGCACCCAGCAGCGTGACGAAGGGCTCGCCCGCCTCCATGCCCTCACAGATGCCGTCGATGGCGGCCGGCTGGTCTCCCTTGGGCTCGAAGGACCCGGCAAAGCGGAAGGGCGGCATGGCCGTAGCCTACGTGTCAGACGTCGCGGGCGAAGAGGTCGTCGGTCGACTCGCGCCGCGTGATCACGTGTGCAGCGCCCGCATCGACCAACACCGCGGCGGGTCGCCCGAAGAGGTTGTACGTGTGGGCCATCGTCTGGTGGTACGCCCCCGTGGCCGGGACGGCGACGACATCGCCGACCTCCGGCGCGGGCAGCTCGATGCCCTCCGCCAAGACGTCCGTGGACTCGCAGTGGCGGCCCGCGATGCGGTAGCGCCCGGCGGCTGGTGCGTCGGGACGGGCCGCGAGCACGGGCGCGTAGGTGGCTCCGTAGAGGCCGACGCGCATGTTGTCGCCCATGCCGCCGTCCACGGCAACCCAGGTCGAGCCGTCGCCAACGACCTTGGTGCCGAGCACCGAGTACAGGGTGACGCCCGCCTGACCCACGATCGAGCGCCCGGGCTCCACGATCAGGCGGGGCACAGCGAGTCCCTCCTCCTCGCAGACCGTGGCGACGGCCTGGATCAGGTTGCGCGTGTGGACGCCCGGATCGGGCATCGCCTGATCCGGGGTGTAGCGGATGCCGAGGCCCCCGCCCACGTCGAGCACGTCGAGGGTGATCCCCTCGGCCTTGGCGAAGGCGGGCAGCCAGCGGGCAGCGGC
>CAJCBN010000438.1 GCA_903960645.1 uncultured Actinomycetes bacterium
ACCCGCCGGTGTGCTGGCCCTCGCAGCACAGCACCCCAACGGGCGAATCACCTACGCCACGATCCTCGATGGCGTGCAGGGCGAGCTCACGCTCGTCCGTCAGGGCGAGCGGGGGATGATTGCCCTAACGCGCGATACGGGCACCGTGCGCGTCGGCGTCGATCTCGCCCGCTCGTCGATGCTGTGGGTATGCGTGAGCGAGGGCGGTGACGAGCCGGTCTGCCGGGATCGCGACTTCAAGGGCAACGGCGCCGACGCGCTGGCCGCGGCTGCGCTCCTGATCGGCGAGGACCGCGTGCGACAGATCGCCTCGCGCGTGGCGGCCGCCGGCGATGGCAGCCTCGCCGTGGAGACCCGCGCGAACGGCGTCGACGCCTCGTGCCTGTCCGGCACCGATGCGGACACTGGCCGGCTGCTGGCGTGCGTGTCACCGAGCGGCTTCGTCACCGACACCGAGGAGGGCGGCACGATCGCACGCGCCAGCCAGGTCTCCCCCGATGTCGATCCGCAGGAGCTGACGCCGGCCGGGATCGGCCAGCCGACCGAGACGACCGGCTAGGCCCGATCGAGGTAGCGGCGGCCGCCATGCGCCGCGGCCAGGCGCTCGTCGACCGCATCGGCGGTCTCGGCGACGGCGCGTACCGCGTGCATCAACTCGACCTCCTGCAGGTCGTCCGCAAGGATCGCGTGCTCGAACCACAGCTCGCGGCGCGGCTCGGTGTAGGCGAAGCGTCCGACGGTGCCCTCGGCCGCGATCGCGCAGGCGGCGAGCGCCAGCTCGTCGCTGAGGTCAACGTCAATCAGCACGGGGGCCGCGACGACGAGCACGCTGGAGCGCTCCAGGTGGTGCATCGCGGAGACGAAGACCCGCGTGGAGCCGGCCGCGCCGTGCAGGCCCCAGACCGGATCGTCCACGAAGCCCTGCGCCTCGAGCCAACGGCTGGCGCGCTCGCGGACGACGGATACCCGCTCCTCGGCCCCGCGGCGGACGTCGACGTCGGGCACGCGCGGCTCGCCCGGATCCATGCCGCCGACGCGCATGTGCAGGCGCGCGCCCTCATTGGCGGACAGCCAGCCGACCGTCCAGACCGCGACGGTGGTCTCCTCCTGCGAGAGCGTGTGGCCGCCGAGGATCGTCTGCTCCGCCACCAAGGCACTGCCGTCGTGGCGCAGGCGGCCGAGCACGAAGCCGTCGTGCTCGAGCAGGACAGCCGCGGCCAAGGGGCCGGTGAACTTCGGCACCGGCAGAACCTCAGAGCTGGCCACGACCATCGCCTGCGCCGCATCGGCAGGATCGGGGGCGACGTCGACGCGCACCGACATGCGGGCGTTGCCGACCCGGCCGCGCCAGGCCGCATCGCGCGGATCTTCCTCGACGAACGCGCGCTCGAGGGCGCGGCGCACGGAGGCGACGGTGCCGGGGAATTGTTCTTCGGTCATGACCACCTCGTGGGACGGGCGAAGGCGGTGGCGACAAGCGCGGCCTTGCGGGGACGGGAGACGATGGAGCGGGTGCGACGGGCGCCGTAGCCACCGCGCTCGATCTCGCGGAGGATCTCGCGGTACATGGCGCCGGCGGCGGCGACGGAACGGCGGCCGTGCACCAGCATGGGCACGCCGCGGAGACCCTGATCGTAGAGCGTGTCGGCCCGGGCGATCTGATCGCGATAGAGCTCGGTGCGATCCTGGGTGGCGAGGTCGGTGATGCCGAAGCGCTCGAGCGTCTCGCGGGCCAGGTAGACGCGGCCGTTGGCGAGGTCCTCGTCGACGTCACGCAGGATATTTGTCCGCTGCATGGCGTTGCCGAGCGCGCGGGCGGCGCTCCAGGCGCTCTCGTCCCAGACGCCCAGGATGGCGGCCATCAGCTCGCCGACGCAGCCCGCGACGCGGTAGCAGTAGACGTCGAGGTCGCCCTCGGTCTCAATGTCGGGTGTCGCGAGGTCATCGCGCATGCCCTGCAGGAAGGCGACGAGCGCCGGCCGTGGCAGCCCGTAGCGGGTCGAGAGGTCGGCGAGGATGACGGTCTCGCGCGTCGAGGTCTCGTCGGTGACGAGCCACGTCTCGACTGCGGCAACGGCGGCGGCGGCCTCGGGACGCTGCTCGTCGACGAGGTCGTCGAGGGTACGCAGCACGAGGTACAGCAGGACGACGTCGTCGCGGACCGTCGCGGGTAGGAGGCGCGCGGCCAGCGAGAAGGTGCGCGCCGCATGCTGCATGACCTCCTCGGCCTCCGGCAGATAGCCGTCGGCGGCTGCGCCGCCCCGGCGCGGAAGCCTCACGTCGCGATCCCCAGATCCCGGCGCACCAGGCTGGCGGCGACCTCGGCTCCGAGCAGCACCCCCGGCACGCCCGCGCCCGGGTGTGCGCCGGCACCGACGTGGTACAGGCCATCGACGGTGCGATCCCGGTTGGGCTGGCGGAAGTAGGCCGAGCGGGTCAGCAGGGGCTCCGTCGAGAACGCGGTTCCCTCGTCGGCGTCGTAGCGCCGCTCGAAGTCGGCCGGCGTCATCCGGTGCTCCACCTTGATCGACGCGCGCAGGCCGGTCATTCCCGCGTCGTGCTCGAGGTAGTCCACCACCTTGTCGCGCCAGCTGTCGGAGATCGCACTCCAGTCGTCGCCCGAGGCGAGATTCGGCACGGGCAGCAGGACCGCCAGCGAGTCACCGCCCGCGGGCGCCATCGACGGATCCGTGCGCGCGGGCACGTGCAGGTACAGCGAGAGGTTCTCGGGGAGCACCTGCCGGCGCGTGACGTCATCGATAAACGTGCGGTAACCGTCACCGACCATCAGCGTGTGGTGGAGCAGCTCGGGCCACTGGCGATCCGTGCCGAGGTAGAGCAGGAAGCACGACATGCCGTTGCGCGGTCCGCGGAAGCGCCACGGCGCGCGGTCCGGGGCCCCCTTGAGGAGACGCGTCCGGGTGCGCACAGGATCGGCGTCCGACACGACGATCTCGGCCGGCAGCACCTCGCCGTCGGCCAGGCGCACGCCGATCGCCCGCCCGCCGCGGACGATGATCTCGTCGACGTCGGCGTTGCAGCGCACGCGCCCCCCGGCGCCCTCGATGGCCCGCACCATCGCCTGCACGATCGAGTACATGCCGCCCTTCGTGTACCAGACGCCGTCGGCGACCTGCAGGTAGGCGAGCGCGGCGTAGACCGCGGGCACGCGGTAGGGATCGCCGCCGATGTACAGCGAGTGGAAGCTCATGGCCTGGAAGATGTGCTCTTCGGAGAAGAAGCGCGAGCAGAAGTGCGACAGGCTGCGCGCCGCGCCGAGCTTGAGCATCGTCGGCAGGAGCTGCGCGAACGGCAGCGGGTTCTCGAAGGCGCGCCGGCCGGCCGTCAGCACGGCGTTCTCGTGGATCAGCCGCGAGGCCTCAAGGAATGCCGGGTAGGCAGCGGCGTCCGCCGGCGAGAGCCGGGCCAGTTCCTCCTGCATCGCCCCCACGTCGCCGAGGAAATCGATGCGGGTACCGTCGTGCGGCCAGTCGATCCGGTAGAACGGGTCGAGCCCGATCAACTCCACCTCACGGCGAAAGTCGCGGTCGAGCAGTGCGAACAGCTCGTCGAAGCACCATGGCATGGTCACGAGGCTGGGCCCGAGGTCCCAGGTGTAGCCCTGATCCCTGAGCTGCGAGGCCCGTCCACCCGGCTCGGGCAGGCGCTCGACGACGGTCACGTCAAGGCCGGCGGCGAGCATGCGCATGGCCGTGGCCAAGCCACCGAAACCGGAGCCGACGACGATCGCGCGGCGGGGCTGCTGGGAGGTGCTCATTCCCCGCAGCGTAGGCGCGGTCGGGGGTCGATGGTGCGGTCGGGCTTGTGCATCGCAGTGCTCTTCGCAGCCGCGCGCGAAACGGCGGTGGGTTGATGCCTCAGGGACCACCCACGGAGAACGTGAAGCCGGGTACGCACTCGAAGGTACTGAAGCTCGGCGCGCTCATGCCGCGGCTCCTTCCCGCTTCCTGGCCGCGTAGTGCACGGCCTTGATGATGTTGACGTAGCCGGTGCAGCGGCAGAGGTTGCCGCTGATGGCCTTGCGGATCTCGTCCTCGGACGGATGCGGGTTCTCCTCAAGCAGGGCCGTGACGGTCATCATCATGCCCGGCGTGCAGTAGCCGCAGTGGAGCCCGTGCTCCTCCTGGAAGCCCTCCTGGACCGGCGAGAGTCCGTCGGCGCCCTCGAGGCCCTCGACGGTCAACACGTCACGGCCGTTCGCCTGCACGGCGAGGATCGTGCACGACTTGACCGGCCGGCCGTCGAGCAGCACCGTGCAGGTGCCGCACGACGTCGTGTCGCAGCCGATGTGCGTGCCCGTCAGGTGCAGGCTCTCGCGGATCATTTGGACGAGCAGGGTGCGCGGCTCGACGGTCGCCTCGCGCTCCTCGCCGTTCACGGTGGTGGTGACGATCACCTTGTCGCTCATCACGCCTCCTTGCCCTGGGCACGGGCACCCGCTTTGCGCACCGCGCGCTTGGTCAGCACGCGCACGAGGTCCTTCTTGTACTCCTCCGCGCCGCGCAGGTCGCTGCTCGGCTGCGAGGCTTCCATCGCGAGGCGTCCGGCCTCCTCGATGGCGGCCGCAGCGTCGATCGACTTCCCGACCAGCGACGCTGCGGCGGCGGCAGCGTGGATCGTCAGCGGGCCGACGTTCGTGAGGCCGATCGAGGCCTCGGTGATCGTCGCGCCGTCGAGCACGATCATCACACCGACTGCAGCGGCAGCGTAGTCGCCGACCTTGCGCTCAATCTTCAGATAGGCAGAACCCTGGCCCGCCTTTGGCACGGGAATGCGTGCCTCGACGAGGATCTGGTCCATCCCCAACTGCGTCTCGAACATCGAGGTCTGGAAGTCGAGGGCGCTGTGCACGACCGCGCCGTTCGGGCCCACGGCGTGCAACTCGGCGCCGAGCGTCAAGGCCACCGTCGCCCAATCGCCGGCCGGGTCGCCGTGCGCGAGCGAGCCGCAGAACGTCCCGCGGTTGCGGATCAGCGGGTCGGCCACGCGCTGTGCGGCGTCGTGGATGATCGGGTAGCGCTCGGCGATCAGCTCGGAGCGCTCGAGATCGGCATGGCGGACGAGGGCGCCGATGCGCAGCATCCCGTCCGACTCCTCGAGCGTGTCGAGGCCCGCAATCCCGTTGAGGTCGATGATGGTGGCCGGGCTCGCGAGCCGCAGCTTCATCATCGGCAGCAGGCTCTGGCCCCCGGCCATGATCTTGGCGTCACCGGCTCCCGCCGCGAGCGCCTGCACGGCCTCGTCAAGCGAGGTCGGTGCGACGTAGTCGAATGTGCTTGGCAGCACCCTATTCCCCTTCCATGACCGGCGCCCCGGCAGGGGTACTGGGTCGAGCCTTCCGTGCTCAGTCCTTGCTGCCCCCGAAGAGGCCCTTGATCTTGCCCTTCGTAATGTCGGCCGCAATGCCGACGGCGCTCGGTGCCTGCGCGGCAACCGACTCCGGCGGTGCCTCGCCCTGTGCCTTCGCCTCGGCACCGGCGACGAGCGTCGCCTCCATCGCCTTGGCCATCTCGCCGATCATCTTGCCGGCGACGTCCGTCATGATCCCACGGCCCATCTGCGCGACGCGCCCGGTCACGAGGATATCGGAGCCGACCTTGACGGTGGTCGAGCCACCGCCGGCGTCATCGATGTCCATCGTCAGCGTCGCCTGCGCGGTGCCCTGGCCCTTCGCCTCGGTCGCCTTGGCGCGCATCACGGCCGTGCGCGCTGCGTCGTCCTGCTCGATGATCTCGATGATGCCCTTGTAGGTCAGGCTAATCGGCCCCATCTTCATGGTGACGAGAGCGTCGTAGGCGCCGTCGTCGCGCCGGCCGGTGATGCTCGCGCCGGGGATGCACGGCGCGACGCGCTCGACGTCCGTCATCAGCGCGTAGGTGTCATCCGGCGATGCGGCGACGGTGAACTCGTTCTCGATGACGATCCCCATCTGACGCTCTCCTCGGTGTCCCGGCGGAGGTTGAGCCCTACGCAGGGAAGATGATTCTGCGGCCTTTGGCTCGCAAAGGCAAGGGATATGGATGAGAAGAGTGTGCCAACCCGACACGAACGAGCAAGAGGGCGCACAAACCAGCGCATTTCCCCCCAACCGACACCCACAACCGGGGGAATGGGCATAGGCTGAGAAACGTTGAGTACCTGAGAAGCAGATATTCCCGTCCCGATCCATCCGTCACGCCGAGGAGCCGCAATGTCCGACCCCACTGACACCACTGACGATCACACCTTCGCCCCGCTCACGCTACCGCTGATCCCGCTTGAGGATGCCCTCGTGCTGCCCGGCATGGCGCTCAGCGTCGACCTCGCCTCGCCGGAGGCCAATGCCGCCATCGACGAGGTCGGCGATGACCGCAAGGTGGTGCTCGTGCCCCGAGTCGACGGCCGCTTCGCGCGCATCGGCGTCGTCGCCATGCTCGAGGGCGAGCCGGCCATGCTGCCCGGCGGGAGCCGCGGCGTCACGCTGCGCGCCCTCCACCGCGCCGAGCTCGGCCGCGCCGAGGCCGCCGGTGGCGCGCTCCGCATCGAGGTCACCGAGCGCCCCGACCCGGAGGGTCCCGACGAGCACGTGCAGGCCCTCGCACGGGAGTACCGCGCCGTCGTCGAGGAGATCCTCGAGGCGCGGGGCAACCGCCCGGTCATCGCCATGCTCCGCCAGGTCGACGAGCCGGGCGCGCTGGCCGACACCGCCGGGTTCTCGCCCGACCTCTCCTACGAGCGCAAGCTGGAGCTGCTCGAGACGATCGACGTCGCCGAGCGCCTCACCAAGGTGACCGCCTGGTTGCGCGACGTACTGGCCGAGATCGCCGTGCGCGAGCGCATCCGTGAGGACGTCAACGAGGGCATGGAGAAGTCGCAGCGCGAGTTCCTCCTGCGCCGCCAGCTCGACGCCATCCGCAAGGAGCTCGGCGAGCTCGAGGGCGAGGAGGGCGACGAGCTCGCCCGCTACCGCACCAAGATCGACGAGTCGCTGATGTCGGATGAGGCACGCAAGGAGGCCACCCGCGAGCTCGACCGGCTTGAGGCCGGCGCGCAGGGCCCCGAGTCGTCCACCATCCGCACCTACCTCGACACCCTGCTCGAGGTGCCGTGGGGCACGTACACCGAGGAGTCCGGCGACGTCAAGGGCGCGCGGGCGATCCTCGACGCCGACCACGCCGGGCTCGACGACGTCAAGGAGCGCATCGTCGAGTACCTCGCCGTGCGCAAGTTCCGCAAGGAGCGCGAGATTGAGGACGGCAAGAGCGGCGTGATCCTCGCGCTGGTCGGACCGCCCGGCGTCGGCAAGACGTCGCTCGGCGAGTCGATCGCGCACGCCCTCGGCCGCGAGTTCGTGCGCGTGTCGCTCGGCGGCGTCCGTGACGAGGCCGAGATCCGCGGCCACCGTCGCACCTACGTCGGCGCGATGCCGGGACGCTTCGTGCGCGC
Organism: uncultured Actinomycetes bacterium; assembly: GCA_903960645.1. Lineage (GTDB taxonomy): Bacteria > Actinomycetota > Thermoleophilia > Gaiellales > F1-60-MAGs149 > F1-60-MAGs149. The sequence goes on from CAJCBN010000438.1 coordinate 7,447, forward strand.
CCTGCGCGACGCCGGCACCATGAACCCGGTGATCCTCCTCGACGAGGTCGACAAGCTCGGCGCCGACTTCCGCGGCGATCCCGCTGCGGCCCTCCTCGAGGTCCTCGATCCGGCTCAGAACTCGACCTTCCGCGACCACTACCTCGACGTCGAGGTCGACCTCTCGCAGGTCCTGTTCATCGCCACGGCCAACATGGCCGACCAGATCCCGTACGCCCTCTACGACCGCCTTGAGGTGCTCGAGCTCGACGGCTACACCGACGACGAGAAGGTCGCCATCGCGACGGGCTACCTCGTGCCGCGCCAGCGCACCCGCAACGGCCTGCTCGCCGACGAGGCGACGGTCTCGGAGCCGGCGATCCGCAAGGTGATCCGCGAGCAGACGCGCGAGGCGGGTGTCCGCACGCTCGAGCGCACGCTCGGCACGTTGCTCCGCAAGGCCGCCACGCGGCTCGCGGCCGGCGAGGCGACCGTGCCGATCGCGATCGGCGTCGATCAGGTCGACGAGGATCTCGGCCGCGCCAAGTTCCACGACGAGCTCGCGGAGCGCACCGGCGTCGCCGGCGTCGCGACCGGTCTCGCCGTGACGAGCGTGGGCGGCGACGTCCTCTTCGTCGAGGCCTCGAGCCACGCCGGCTCGGGCGCGCCCACGCTGACCGGCCAGCTCGGCGATGTCATGCGCGAGTCCGCCACGATCGCCATCAGCCACGTCCGCGCAAACGCCTCGTACTACGGCATCGACAGCCGCCAGTTCGAGGACCGGCAGTTCCACCTGCACGTCCCCGCCGGGGCCGTGCCGAAGGATGGTCCCTCGGCGGGCGTGACGATGAGCACCGCGATCGTCTCGCTCCTGACCGGACGGCACATCCGACCGAATGTCGCGATGACCGGCGAGGTCACGCTGCGCGGCCGCGTGCTGCCGGTCGGCGGCATCAAGCAGAAGATCCTGGCCGCCCATCGCGCCGGCATCACCGACGTGATCATCCCCAAGCGCAACGAGGGCGACCTCGAGGATGTGCCGGCCGAAGTGCTGGCCCACCTCAAGATCCATCCCGTCGCAACCTTGGAGGAGGCGCTTGCCGTCTCGCTCGAGCCGAGCGTGCACTGGGACGAGCTGGCCATTTCGTAGACGGACGTGACAACCGTGCGGATGTGGTGTCCTCCCATCCGACGTGCGATCAGGTGCGCTGCCGCCTCGGCGGAGGACGCCCCATCCGCGCGGTTGTCGTGTCCTCCCCCCAGCGCGAGTCGACTCGGATCGCCCCGTTCGGGTAGCCTGCCTTCGTCCGCGTACGAGGAGACCTGACGATGCTCGAGCCGCTCGCCGCCTTCGGCAACCACCTTCCGATTCGCATCCGCTTCGGCGACGGCGAGATCAGCCGCCTGCCCGCGATCCTCGCGGAAGAGGGCGTGCAGAGCACCGTCGTGGTCATCGATCGCGCCGTCTCCGAGCACCCCGCCATTGTCAAGGCGTTGAACGACTCGCCGGGGACGATCACCACATGGATCAAAGAGCCGGGCGAGCCGACGACGGACGACGTGGCCGCCAGCGCCGCGGTCCTTGCCGACGTCGCGGCCGACGCGTTGATCGCGATCGGTGGCGGCTCGGCGATGGACACCGCCAAGGCCGCACGCCTCGTCTACGGCAGCGGCATCGCGTACGACGAGTGGGCCGCCGGCAACGCGACGTACACCGAGTCGCCGGTGCTCTTCATCACGGTCCCCACCACGTCGGGTACGGGCTCCGAGGTCTCGGGCGGCATCGTCGTGACCGACTCCGCGACGCACCAGAAGAAGGGCATCGCCCACCCGACGGTACGCGCCAAGTACGCGATCGTCGATCCCGAGCTGACCTACGGGCTGCCGGCCGCGCCGACGATGTACGCCGGCATCGATGCGATCGCGCAAGCAATCGCCGCCGTGGCCGTGACGGCCCGCTCGCCGATTGGCAACGGCATTGCGTTCGAATCGATCCGCTACGGCGTCGAGGCGCTGCCGACCGCAATCAAGAACGGCTCCGATGCCGGCGCCCGTTCGCGCATGGCCGCATCCTCGCTACTCGGCGGCATGTGCATGAACATCGCGGACTGCGGCTCTGAGCACTCGATCGCGCAGGCAATCGGCGGCAAGTACGGCCTGCCGCACGGCCTGACGATCGGCCTCGTGATGGCCGAGACGATGGACATCGACCGTACCGATGCGCCCGAACTGTTCGAGCGCATCGCCGACGCGATGGGCGCGCCCGAGGACGGCACCAAGGACGGCTCGCGCGCCGTCAAGGCCGCCAAGGCGCTGCTCAAGGAGATCGACTTCCCCACGCTGCGCTCGACGGGCGTCAAGGAGGAGGACCTCCCCGCCCTCGCCGAGGCCGCGATGGATGACTATTTCATCACCGTCGCCCCGCACGCGTGGACGGCCGCTGACGTCCTGCGCTGCTACCAGGCGGCCTGGGCGATCGAGTCGCGCTGACACCGGGCAGTCGCGCGGACACCCAGGGGCCAGCCCCGGTGGCCCAACCGGTTTGATCAGAGGGGTCAGGCCCCTCTGATCAAACCGGCAGCAGCGCGGAGAGCGTCTCCCAACGCTCGATCTCGCAGCCGCCGAAGCGCGACAGTTGCGCGTCTACGGGTTCACCGGCAACCGTCCCCACGACGCGTGCCACGGCCGGTCCGCCGTAGAGCTCGGTGCACATGCGGTCGAGCGGCACCGGGTCGAGGGCGGCACGCCCCGCCGGTGACGCGAGGGTCGCGCACGCCGCCGCGCTATCCGGCACGGTGCCCGACGGCGGATCGCACGCCACACGCACCGTCTTCTTGGCGCCCTGACCCTCACCGTCCGGCCAGAGCGTGATCGCGACCGCGGTCCGCGCCTCTCCGGTCGTCGAGCCGCCACCGCCGCCGCAGGCGGCCGCGAGCAGGGCGACGAGCAGGAGCGGAACAACGACGCGCATCTGCTGAATCTACGCGACGACCGGCGCTGCGCGGCAGTGCGTTGTCGCGGCTACGACTTCTTCGCGCGCTTCTTCTTGCCGCCGCCGGCCGCGCGGCGGTCGGCGAGCAGCTGCGCGGCGAGCTCCGGCGTGACGGCGCCCGGGTCGAGATCCTTCGGGATGCTCGCGTTCGTCTCGCCGTCGGTGACGTACGGGCCGAAGCGACCGGACTTCATCGCGATCGTGCCGCCCGAAACCGGGTCGGCGCCGAGCTCGGCCATCGTCGCCGCCTGCGCACGACCACGGCGCTCCTTCGGCTTGGCAAGGATCTCGAGCGCCTGCGCGTACGTCAGCGTGAAGAGCTGTTCCTCGCTGTCGAGCGAGCGCGTGTCGGTGCCGCGCTTGATGTACGGGCCGTAGCGGCCGTTGGCCACCGTGATCGAGGGGTCAGCGGGCTCGGCCTCGACAGCGGGCTCGGTCGCTCCGTCCCCGAACGGCGGCGTCTCGGGCGGCGCGGGCGGCACGACCGGCCCCCCGGCTTCGTCGGCGGGCGGCAGCAGGGTGCGCGGCAGCGTGAGGAGCTTGACCGCGTCCTCCAGCGTGACCGTCTCGAACGTCATGTCCTTCAGCAGCGAGGCGGTGCGCCCCTTGGCCTTGGCCGGAGCGCCCTCGGGGAGCGCCTCCGTCACGTACGGGCCGTAGCGGCCGATTCGCGCCGTCACGGCGAGCCCCGTCTCAGAATGCGCGCCGAGCTCGCGCACGCCGGCGGCAGCGAGCGTCGCCGGATCGATCTTCTGGCGGACGAGCTCCTCGGCCTCCTCGGGCGTGACCTCCTTCGAGCCCTGCTGGCGCCAGAGCGTGTAGCCACAGCCCGGCTCCTTCTTCGACCGGTACGAGGTGCACGAGTACGACACCGGCATCTCGACGATCGTCCCGTCGCACCAGGGGCACGGACCGATCTCGCGGCGCTCGATCTTCATCGCGTCGCGGTCCTTGTCGGCGAACCAGTCGACGACCTTCGTCGTATAGGCGCGGATGTCGCGCATGAAGGCCTCGGCGGACTCCTCGCCCTCCTGGATCTTCTGGAGGCGATGCTCCCACTCGCCAGTCAACGACGGGCTGGTGATATCGAGGTCGCCGAGCATCTTGATGACGGCGAGGCCCTTCGGCGTGGCCCGCAACTGGCGGCCCTCGCGCTCGATGTAGCGGTTCGAGATCAGATCCTCAATCGTCTGGGCGCGCGTGGCAGGCGTGCCGAGACCGGAATCGCGCATCGCCTCGGCGAGCTCCTCCTCGTCGACCAGCTTGCCGGCCGTCTCCATGGCCAGGAGGAGCGAGTTCTCGGTGAAGTGCCGCGGCGGCGACGTCTCCTTGGCCAGCACCTGCACATCGCCGACGGCGCTGACCTCGCCCTCGGCCAACGCAGGCAGCAGCGTCTTCTCGTTCTGCTCGTCCTCGCTCGTCTCGTCCGCGTCCGCATCGGCCGCGACTGCGGGCTCAACGGGAGCGGCCGTGTCGTAGACCGCGAGGAAGCCCGGATCGACGATGACGGTGCCGGAGGAGCGGAACAGGTGGCCGGCCGCCTCCGTATCGACGGAGGTGACCTCCTTGCGCGCCGGCGGGTGGAACGCGGCCAGGAAGCGGCGGGCGACGAGGTCGTAGATCTTGCGCTCGTCGGGACCGATGCCGGAGAGGTCTTGCGAGCCCTCGGTCGGGATGATCGCGTGATGGTCGCCGACCTTGTCGTCCGCGACGATCCGGCTGAGCGGCAGCGACGCGAGCCCGGCCACGTACTGCCCGGCCTTCGCGTACTGCGCGTCGGCGCCACCGACGTTCCCGGCGATCGTCTTGAGCGAGTCGACCATGTCGGTCGTCAGGTACTTCGAGTTCGTGCGCGGGTACGTCAGCAGCTTGTGCGTGTCGTACAGGCTCTGCGCCGCCGACAGGGTGCGCTTGGCGGTGAAGCCGAACTTCGAGTTCGCCTCGCGCTGCAGGCTGGTCAGATCGAACAGCAGCTTCGGCTGCTCGACCCGCGGGCTCTTCTCGACGCGCACGATCTTGGCGTCGGCGGCCGCGCGGACAGTGGCGGCGATCGTGTCGGCCTCGTCGCCCGTCGCGGTGCTCTTCTCCGCGCCGCGGTGCCAGCGGCCGGCGTACGGCTTGCCCGACTGGCTGGTGAAGTCGGCGACGATCTCCCAGTACGGCACGGGGATGAAGGCCTTGATCTCCTCATCGCGGCGCGCGATCAGCGCCAGCGTCGGCGTCTTGACGCGGCCGATCGGAATCGGGTTGCGCGGCGAGCCGACCTTGACCGTGGCGGCGCGCGTCGCGTTGTAGCCGACGAGCCAGTCCGCGGTTTCGCGGGCACGGGCGGCGGCCTCGAGCGGCTTCATCTGGTCGTCGTCGCGGAGGTGGTCGAAGGCGTCGCGGATCGCGCCCTTGGTCATCGACGAGAACCACGCACGCTCGATCGGCTTGTCGACGCCGGCGGTCTGGTAGATCAGCTTGAAGATCAGCTCGCCCTCGCGCCCGGCGTCGCAGGCGTTGACGATCACGTCCACGTCCTTGCGCTTCATCGCGCGATGCAGCACGCCGAGCTGCTTGACGGCCCGGTCGCCGCGCGCCTCGTACTGCGGCGTCTCCGGGATGATCGGCAGATCCTCGAACTTCCAGCGCTTGTACTTGGCGTCGTATTCGTCGGGCTCGAGCTGCTCCACGAGGTGCCCCGAAGCGGCGCCCACGACGAACTCGTCGCTCTCAAATAGGTCGCCGTTCTTCTTGAACGAACCCGGGAGCGCGCCGACCACATCGCGCTGGACGCTCGCCTTCTCGCAGATAATCAGTCTCTTGCCCATCAGCGCGGCGGACGGTAGCACGGCTTTCCACCCTCCTGTCGCCTCGCGCGCGCATGAGGGGGGTAGGCGCGCTACCCTGCGAGTACGGGTCGTCGCCGCCGTGATCACGGCTCTGACGACGCGCCACACCTATGTCGGCAGCGCCCGAGAAGACCTCCAACCCGAGCGGCGAGTCCCCCGCAGAGACGACGGGGACGTGGCGTCCGCGTGTCGACGGCCCCGAGGCGATCGGCCCGCTCCCGCAGGGCGTTACCCCCGAGGAGCTGCTCACCTACATGAGCGCCGGCATGTCGCTGGTCAAGGCGTACCGCACCCACGGGCACCTCGCCGCGAAGCTCGACCCGCTCGGCTCGGAGCCGCCCGGCGACCCCGCACTCGACCCGTCGTTCCTCGAGCTCGACGAGCGCGCACTCGAATCCGTGCCGGCCGCCCCGTTGCGCGCCTTCGTCGAGGGCGACACACTCAAGGTCGTCCTCGATCGACTCGCCGAGATCTACTGCGATTCGATCGCCTACGAGATCGAGCACCTCCGCTCGCACCGCGAGCGCATCTGGCTGCGCGAGGCCATCGAGTCGCGCACCTTCTGGATCGAGGGAGCCCCGGAGGAGAAGCGCCGCCAGCTGATCCGCCTGCTGCGCGTCGAAGGCCTCGAGACGTTCCTGAAGCGCACCTTCCTCGGCGCCAAGCAGTTCTCGATCGAGGGCCTCGACGCGATGATCCTGATGCTCGACGAGGCCGTGCTCCTCGCCGCCCGCGCTGGCGTCGAGGAGATCTCGCTGGGCATGGCGCACCGTGGCCGCCTCAACGTCCAGGCGCACGTGCTGCGGCTTCCGTACACGCAGATCCTGGCCGAGTTCGAAGGTGAGACCGACTCCCTCGTCGAGACGCTGATGCCGGCCGGCGGTACCGGCGACGTCAAGTACCACTACGGCGCATCCGGCGTCCGCCAGCTCGAGATCGAGCCCGGGGTGACGCGCGAGGTGCGCCTCGCGCTGCTGCCGAACCCCTCGCACCTCGAGTTCATCAACCCCGTCGTCGTCGGCCGCACCCGTGCGCTCCAGACCGATTGGCAGGAGCCGGCCCGCACGACCCTCGACCCGAAGCGCGCACTCGCCGTGCAGATCCATGGCGACGCGGCGTTCCCCGGCCAAGGCGTCGTCGCCGAGACCCTCAACCTGCAGGGCCTGCCCGGCTACGAGGTCGGCGGCTCGCTGCACATCATCGCGGACAACCAGGTTGGCTTCACGACCGATCCGGGCGATGGCCGCTCGACGCGCCACTGCTCCGACATCGCCAAGGGCTACGACGTGCCGATCATCCACGTCAACGCCGACGACGTCGATGCCTGCCGCGCCGCCGTGCGCCTCGCCATGGCCTACCGCACCCGCTTCGGCAAGGACGTCCTGATCGACCTGATCGGCTATCGCCGCTGGGGCCACAACGAGGGCGACGAGCCGAGCTACACGCAGCCGCTGATGTACAAGGCGATCGACCAGCACCCGCGCGTGGCGACGATCTACGCAGAGCAGCTCGTCGCCGAGGGCGTGATGACGCCCGCCGAGGTCGAGGAGATGCGCGAGCGCGTCAGCGCCAAGCTGAAGCAGGCCCACGATGAGATCCGCCACATCACCACCGACGAGCTGATGCCGACCTTCTCCTCGCCGTCGCGCACCAACGTCGAGACCGGCGTCGCCGCCGCGCAGCTCGTGCGCCTCACTGACGAGCTGCTGACGGTCCCGGAGGGCTTCCACGTCAACGAGAAGCTCAAGGCCGTGCTCGAGCGCCGCCGCACTGCCCTCGGTCCTGACGGTGGCATCGAGTGGGGCCATGCGGAGGCGCTCGCCTACGCGACGCTGCTCGAGGAGGGCACCTCCATCCGCCTGACCGGCCAGGACGCGGAGCGCGGCACGTTCGCCCACCGGCACGCCGTCC
>CAJCBN010000439.1 GCA_903960645.1 uncultured Actinomycetes bacterium
CCCCAAGTCGAACGCCGCCTACGCGGCCGGCGATGCGGCGCGCGCCGCCGTGCGCGAGTACGGCACGCGCCTGCCGCCCGACCACCTGCGCGACGGCTCGCACTCCGGCGCCAAGGCGCTCGGGCGCGGCGTTGGCTACCAGTACCCGCACACCGCCGGCGGCTTCGTCGCCGATCAGCGACACCTCCCCGAGGACCTCGCGCACCTGCGCTTCTACGAGCCGACGGCCATGGGCTTCGAGGCCCGCCTCGGCGAGATCCTCGCGGAGCTGCGCGCGCAGCGCGACGACACCTAGCCGGTCACGGCCGATGGCCCGACGGCCGAGCTGCTCTGCGCAAGTCGCACCACGCGGGTCCGCGACGACTTGCCGCCTCCCTTGGCGGTGAAGGTCGTCTTGACGCGCACACGCAGCGAGGTGTGCACCAGCGCAGCACGCGCTGCCGTCGTGAGGGCGCACTGCACCCAAACCGTCGAGGCCTTGCGCACAACGCGGCGACCGGCACAGACGCCGCTGTCTTCAACCTCGGAGCTCGTGCCCAGCAACGCCACGGTGCCAGGCCCCGGCACCGTGATCCGCTGCGCGAGCGTCCCGCCTTCGGTCGATTGCCCGGCGATGACGAACGTCGCCTTCTTCGTCACGGTGGCTTCGCTCCCCGCGGCCGCACTCGTCGTCGACGACGAGCTCGACGAATTGGTGTTGGGGCTCGGGCTCGGGCTCGGCGTGGGCTGAGCGTTGTCGAGATCGATCACGTACACCTTGTCATCGACATAGGAGGCGACGAGCGCGAGGGTCCCTGTCGGATTGAAGGCGAGCGCGATCGGCGTCCCCAACGTGCCGAGCGCGAGCGTCTCGTCGACGGCGAAGGTAGCCGTCTTGATCACCGTTACCGAGCCGCCGGTGTAGTTGAGGACCACGAGAAGATTGCCCGTTGGATCGACGCCGAGCACCTTCGGGTCGTCACCAACGGCGACCGTGGTCACGTTGCTCTGCGTGGACCCAGCGGCGTACGCACCCGGGTTGGGGAACTTGGCAACCTGATCGTGGAGTGACACCGTGCCGTACATCGTCGTCCGCGTCGGATCGAACGCCAGGCCGTTGATGCCCATTTGGTACGGGCCCACGCCCGCGTTGAGGAATTCGAACCAGTCGAAGGTCGGCGACGCCCCCGGCTGGACGCGAAGGATCCTGTTCTGCCGCGTACCCGAGACGCACGGGACGTACACGGTGGCATCGCTCGGACCGAGCGCGATGGGGCCAGGCCCGGGAATACAACTCGGCGGGTTGGTGTTGGTGTCCAGGTTCATGTCCAGCGCGGCACTCGACGGTGTGCCGATGAGCGAGTACAGACGACGCCCGCCGGATGACGAGAAGAACGCGGTACCGCTGGCGCCGAACACAAGACTGGGTGCGATCCCCGATCCCGCATTGATGCGCTGCACGATCTGCCGGTACGTCCCCGAGGCGGCGCGCAAATCGATGATCAGCACGTAGGGCGTCGGCTGCCCCATCGTCACGTAGAGCCAGTCGCCGTTCGGGCTCACTGCCAGGGCGCCGATGTCGAAGTAGTTCGTGGAGCTGTACGTCGTCGTGATCTCAGCAACGATCGTCTTCGTGGCCATGTCGATCACCTGCACGACGTCCGGACCACCCCCGCCCGGGTCCTTGGTCACGTACGCGAACGTCCCCGAGGGGTCGACCGCAACCGAGGTCGGAGCGTTGACGGTGAACGAGCCCTGATTGATCTCGGTGACC
>CAJCBN010000440.1 GCA_903960645.1 uncultured Actinomycetes bacterium
ATAAGGGCAGTCCGCAGGTGCTTCACACGCTCAACGGCACCGCCGTGACCAGCTCGCGCACCGTGATCGCCGTGCTCGAACAGCATCAGCAGGCCGACGGCACGGTGCTCGTGCCCCAGCCGCTGCTGCACTACGGCGCGCCTGCCGTGATCGACCCGCGCAGCTAGCTGTTCTGCCTACGCCGGACCATGCGCCGCAGCCGCGGATGTGGCTTGCCCTCCGGACCGACCAAGCCGATCACGAGGGCGCCGAGCAGGATCAGCCCGCCGACCCAGCCGAGCTTCAGCCAGACGACGACGATCGCGGCGGACGCCGGGACGAGCAGGAGCCACTTCCCCGTCATCTGATGGGTGCCGTGCTGCCGGAAGAAGCTGTCGATCTTGAGCAGCTTCAGGAGCTTCTGCCCGAGGATCAGGAGTGGAACGGCGTTGCCGACTCCGGTCCCGTCGAAGATCGTGATCCAGCCCGGCCAGGCGGCGAAGAGCACGAACACCACGAGGCGGTGGTGGCGCAGCCAGGCGACGTGCGCCGGCTCGATCAGCTCGATCACGATCACCTCGAGCAGGAAGACGCCCCAGATCAGCCAGTCCAACCCGAGACACACGTTCCTGACCGTCGGGTCGGACCAGATCAATGGCACCAGCACGGCGGGCAGCGCCAGCAGCGCGGCGATCGTGGTCGGCACGACGAACCAGTGCTCCACGCGCTCGGCCAGCGCGTGGCGAGTCTCTCTTTCGACGGCGTCCATCTCCGGCATTGTCGGTGAACCGTGCGCGGTAGCGTGCAGGTCGTGACGGGGCTCGCACCAGGTTCGGGCACTCGCCGGGCGATGCTGACGCTCGGGCTGGGCACGCTCGTGATCACGCTGCAGGATCCGATCCTGAAGTCGCTGATGGACGGCTACCCGGTAATGGAGGCGGTCGCCATCCGCTCGGTCGTCGCGCTGCCGATCTTTCTCGTGCTGCTGCACCGCATGGGCGGCTGGCGCGTGGCCTTCCACGGCAACACGCGCCAGGCGATCATCCGCGCCGTGCTGTTCATGCTCTCGTACACGGGCTACTTCCTCGCGTTTCCCGCCATGCCGCTCGCCGATGTCGTGGCGCTGTACTTCACCGCGCCGCTGTTCGTCGTGCTGCTGTCGTGGCCGTACCTCGGCGAGCGCCAGAGCCTCGGCCGCTGGATTGCGGTGATCGTTGGCTTTACCGGGGCGTTAGTGGTGGCCCAGCCCGGTATGGGCGGGGTTGGCTGGGCGGCGCTGCTGCCGGTCGCGGCCGCGGCGCTCTACGCCTTCGGCCAGTTGATGGCGCGGCGCTACGGCGAGGACACCTCGGCCACGGTGCTGTCGTTCCACCAGAACTCCGTGTACCTGCTCGGCGCGCTCGTGTTCTCGCTGATCGCCGCTCCGTTCGCGACCGCGCCGGGCGAGACGGGCAGCCTCGCGTTCCTGCTGCGCGCCTGGGTGATGCCGGGCGGGCAGGACCTGCTCCTGCTTGGCCTGTGCGGGCCGATCGCCGTCGCCGGCACGATCCTGCTGACGAAGGCCTACCGCGAGGCGCCGCCGGGAGCGGTCGCCCCGATCGAGTACATGGCACTGATCTGGGCGACGTTGTGGGGCTTCCTGCTCTTCTCCGAGATCCCTGATACGGCATCGATCATCGGCGCGGCGCTGATCATCGCGAGCGGCCTCTTCGCCGTCACCCGCGGTGCCGCGGCGGTACGCGGCTCCTGATGATCAAGACCCCGCCGTTCC
>CAJCBN010000441.1 GCA_903960645.1 uncultured Actinomycetes bacterium
GCGCGGTCATGGCGGGTCACGGCCAGCGCTGCAGGGCGGTGTCGATGCCCTCGACGATGATCGCCTCGGCGCAGCGAGCGGCGTCGCGGGCCAGCGCAGCGGGATCTTCATGCGCCTCGAAGGGGGAGAGGACGTAGGCCGCGACATCGCGCCGGTCGTCCTTGCCGGGGCGCCCGACGCCGCAGCGGACGCGGACAAAGTCGGGCGAGCCAAGGGCGTCGGCGAGGGAGCGCAGGCCGTTGTGGCCCTTCAGGCCACCGCCCTCGCGGGCCCGCACGACGCCAGGCTCCAGTTCGATGTCGTCGTAGATCACCACGAGCTCGTCGATCGGCAGGCGCAGGTCACGTAGGCAGGCGCCGACGGAGCGCCCCGAGTCGTTCATGAACGTCTCGGGTGTCAGGATGCCGACGGGGATCTCCCCGAGTTGCACCTCCGCGTAGCGCCCGTGGTACTTCGCCTTCGTCTTGGCACCGTGCTCCTCGAGCAGCGCATCGACGGCCATCCAACCCACGTTGTGGCGCGTCCTCGCGTACTTCCCGCCCGGATTGCCGAGCCCCACGATCAGGGCGTCGACGGAGCCCATCGCTATTCGGCGGACTCGCCGGCGTCGTCGGCCGGCTCCTCGCCGACCAAGGCCGGCTCGGCGCTTGCAGCACCCTCGTCGCCCTCTTCGGTCGCCACTTCAGACAGCGCGGCGCGCGTGACGACGCAGGAGCAGATGACGGCGTCGGGGTCGCCCTCGAACTCGTAGCCGGAGCCGGCCACGAGATCGCGGATGTGGATCGAATGCGCGATGCGCAGGTCGGTGATGTCGACGACGATCTCAGTCGGCATTGCACCCGGCAGCGCGGCGACGAGGATGTCGTGCAGCGCGTGCTCGATCATGCCGCCGTCGAGGCGGACGCCCTCGGCCTCGCCGATCAGGTTGACCGGAACCGGCGCGGTGATCTTCTCGGTCATCGAGATGGCGATCAGGTCGACGTGCGTGACGCGGTCGCGCACGCGGTCGATCTCCATCGCCTTGAGGATCGCGTTGACCGGCTCCTTCTCGCCGTCGATGACGAGCGAGAGGATCGCGTTGCGGCCGGCGTCGCCCGAGAAGGCGTTACGCAGCACGACACGCTGGATCTGGATCGGCATCGGCTCGCGGCCCTGCCCGTACAGCACACCCGGGATCACGTCCTGCTTGCGCAGGCGCTTGTTGGCGCGAGTCGAGGCAGCTTCGCGCTTGGTGATGGCAATGGTGGTGTCGGACATGGCAGGTTCAGCTCCAGACGAATGCAGGGCGCAGCATAGGCAAGGCGCGGAGGCGGCGCGTCAGATGACGTCCGCCCACGCGCCTTGGCCCGTGCACTACTTCTTGACGGACGCGAGCAACTGCTTGATCGCAGCGGCGCGCTGGCCCTGCTTCCACACGCTCTTGGTGCTGCCGAGCAGCTCGACACCGACGTTCAGTGTTACGAGGTTGTGGAGCGCATTGAACTGCAGCACGCCACTCGAGGCGTTGGCGTAGGCACCAGTGCCGCCGGTGATGATGGCGACACCCGAAAAGGTCATGGTGATCTTCTGCGCCGCGTACGCCGTAACCGCTTCGGCCGTAATCGTTCCCGTCGGCGTCGTGATCGTGATGTCGACGGTTGCCGTGCTCGTCTTCGGACGCAGCGTGTAGATGAACTCGGCCGTGCCGGCACCGTACGGCGTACCCGTGACGTTGCCCTTGTCGATCAGGACGGTCGGACCGTCGGTGCTGTCGAGGTGCATCTTGCCCACGATGGCGAGCACGGAGCCGCTGGGCGACACCTTGCTCGGCTTGGTCGCATTGCCCGGCGCGGGAGCAGCGCTCGCGATAGGCACCGCGATCAGCGCACCGAGAATGCAGCACGCGAGGAGGACCCGGAGACGGGTGATGGAGGTCATCTGGGGCTCCTAGGAGAGCGGCTGGAGGCGGGTGGACTTGGCGGTCTGGAGCTTCTTCAGCATCCGCGCGTACTGGCGGTTCTGCTCCGGGGTGCGCTTGTACGTGCGGTGCGCGATGTTGATCGTCTCGAGCGGATCGTTGAGCAGGTCGTACATCTCGAACTCGCTCGTCGCCTCGCCGGTGACGTCGTAGTACTCGGCCAGCTTCCAGCGCTGCCCGCGGATGGAGACGATGTGCTGCGGGGCGGGCACGTA
>CAJCBN010000442.1 GCA_903960645.1 uncultured Actinomycetes bacterium
AGGCCAGCTCGGGCACGCGCTGCTCGGTCGCCAGCTCCGTCACGTCGCGCCCGGCGATGGCCACGCCGCCGCCGGCGGCAGGCTCGAGCCCCGCCCGCGTCCGCAGCAGGGTGCTCTTGCCCCCGCCGTTGCGCCCGATCAGCGACGCGACGCCGCCCGGCGGGAGCGCAGCCGTGGCACCCGTGACGACGGTGCGCTCGCCGCGGGCAACCGTGAGGTCGGACAGCTGCAGGAGCGGCGTACCAGCGTCCACAGGGCTCGGCCCGCTGGGGAGGGCGGGGTGGTGCGCGGGTTCGCACAGCGCACCGTGGTGCATGCCGAGCACGCGGTCGGTCAGGTGGCCGACGCGATCGTGGCGGTGCTCGGCGATCAGGATCGCGAGGCCGCTGTCGGCGAGGCGCCGCAGCTCGCCCACCAGCTCGCAGGCGCTGTCGTCGTCGAGCTGGGCGGTCGGCTCATCGAGCAGCAGGACGGCGGGCTCGGGAGCGAGGACGGCGGCGAGGGCGACGCGCTGGCGCTCACCGGCCGACAGCTGGTCGATGCGCCGACCGGCCAGGTGCTCCGACTGGATGCGCGCGAGCGCCGCCCGCGCGGCGGGCAGGATCTCCTCGGCCGGGCGGCCGTGGCACTGGAGGCTGAAGGCCACGTCGCGCACTGGCTCGGCCATCACGGCCTGGGTCTCGGAGTCCTGGAAGAGAAAGCCCACCTGCTGGGCCAGCTCGGCAGGCGAGGCCGCTCGCAGGTCGAGGCCGCCGACTCGACCGCGGCCAGCCGCCTCGCCACCATGGAAGGCGGGGGCCAGCCCGGCCAGCACGCGCAGGAGGGTCGACTTGCCGCTGCCCGAGACGCCCTGCAGCAGCAGGATCTCGCCCGGCTCGACCGTCAGCGTGGCCCCGTCCAGCGCCCACGGGCTGGCCTCGTCGTAGCGGTAGCGCAGCCCCTCGATCGCGATCGCGCTCATGCGCGCCACCGCAGGGCACGGGCGCCCAGTAGCGACACGAGCAGCACCACACCGGCGAGCACCACACCTATCGGGCTGAGGATGGGGCCGGCCAGCGGGTAGATCGCGTACGGCGCGGCACCGACGACCAGCGCGATGCCGACGACGCAGCCGATGACTCCCACGAGCAGCCCGATGCGCTCGCCGCGCGTATAAGCCGGTTCGGGCAGTCGGGTCATGGTGCCCGCGCCGTAGCCACGGGCCACCATCGCCTCGGAGATGTCGACGCCGCGCTCGAGGCTTGAGGCCACGAGTGGCTCGATCAGCACCGCGCCCTGGCGGATCGCCGCTCGGCGTCCGCGCTCCGGCCCCGAGCCGCGCAGGCGCAGCGCTTCGCGCAGTCCGAGCGCATCGCGGCGCAGCGTCGGCGCGAGCCGCGCCGCGAGGGCCACGGTCAGCGCCGAGCGCGGCACGATGCGACTCGCGAGGGCCTGTGTGCGGTCGGGGTCGGCGAGGCGGAGGAAGGCCGCGGTGGCGAGGATCGCGGTGGCGAGACGCAGACCGGCGACGAGGCCGTAGAGCAATTCCTCGCTGGTCACCTCGAAGTCGAAGAGGAGGAAGTGCGGACCGGCGAACAGCACGTGGTCCCCCTCGACGGCGACGAAGGGGTTGAGCACGAGGATGAACAGCGCCGAGATCAGCGCGATGCGCAGCATCAGGCGGTGTGGGGGCGGCGCCGCTTGGTGGAGGAGCAGGGCGCCGACGAACGCTGCGCCAACGATCAGCGGCTGCGCCGTGGCGAGCGCGATGACCACGAGCGCGACCGCGACGAGCAGTGGCGGCAGGGGTGCTCTCACGGCCCGGGCACGCGTCCCCGACCGCCGCGACAGACGACCCGGCCGTCGGCATCGAGGCAGATGGCAGCGGCGTTGCGGACCAGCGTCGGGTCCCGGATCAGGGCCTCTGCCGCCGAGAACGCGGCGTACTGGGAGACGCCGGCGATGATCACCACCGGTGGATCGCTGGCGGTGTAGCCGTCGGTGGTGGCGACGATGACCGCGGTCGCCCCGGGCACGGCCTCAGC
>CAJCBN010000443.1 GCA_903960645.1 uncultured Actinomycetes bacterium
CTCGGCCTCGTCGACCACGATCTCGGCGCCGGCGACCTCGTTGGCCGCGGCGGCGATGCGCGCGGCGTCGATCTCTCCCCCGTGCTCGACCTGGTCGCGCACGACGCGGCCGATCACGTGATGGGCGGTGCGGTAGTCGAGCGCCGTGGTCTGGGCCAGCATGTCGGCGACGTCGGCGGCCGTGACGAACGCCGCGCGGGCGCTCTGCTCCATGCGCTCCGCGTTGACCACCATGCCCGCGGCGACGGCGGCGGCGAGCTGCGCGCTGCGCTCCGCCTCGGCGAGTGCGCGCGGGATCAACCCGTTGAGCAGGTGGAAGTGGTCGGTGCGTGCGGCACCTGTGTGCATCGTGGTGAGCGCCGCGGTGAGATCGCCCGTGGCCTGTCCCGCCCACGTGCGCAGCACGGCGAGGGCGTACGGGTTCTTCTTCTGCGGCATCAGTGCGGAGACGCGGCTGTGCGTGTCGTCGAGCTCGACCCAGCCGAACTCCTGGCTGCACCAGATCTCGAGGTCCTGCGCAAACTGGCTGATCGACGTCGCGCCGATCGCGAAGCCGCTGAGCACCACGAGGTACGGGTCGGACTGCCACATCGCATCCTTGGCGTGCACCTCGACCTTCGCGTGGCCGAGCAGGTCGGCCAGGCGCTCGCGGTCGAGCGGCCAACGCGAGCCGGCGCTACCACCGACACCGGCGACGCTGCCGGCAAAGTCGCCCTGCACGCGGCGGTAGCGTTCTGCGCTCCGCAGCACCGGGTACGCCCAGGTCAGCAGCAGATGCCCGGCCGTTGTCGGCTGGGCGGGCTGGAGATAGGTGTAGTCGGCGGCGAGCGAGCCAGCGAGCGGCTTGGCCTGCGCGGCGAGGGCTGCGCTGAAATCGCTGAAGGCGGCCGCATTGCGCGCCATGCCCTCGGCGACGATCAGGCGCAGGGCCACGCGGAACGGCTCGCGGCGCGGACGGCCGGCGCTGAGCCAGCCGGCGGCGCTCGAGCCGACGCGAGCGGTCAGCTCCTTCTCGCGGTTCTGGAAGGCATCGCCGACCGACGGATCCCAGGGAAACTCGTTGGCCGGAATCGCATCGAGCTCGAGCAGGCCCCGCAGCAACTCGGCGCCGCGTTCCTCGTCGAGCCCGCCACCCTCGATCAGCGCAATCGCATGGGCGAGGTCGGAGCGTGAGAGCGCATCGGCGAGCGCCGGGCCCGCCGCCGCTTCGGCTCCGTACCCCGCGCGAATGAGCTCAGCCGACGGACCGGCCGCCAGGCGCCCACCCACTCCGAGATGTCCATCAGCCACACCCGTAGGGTAGCGCTCGCACAGGGCTCAACTGGTCAGACGAGCATCCACGTTGAGTTCCAGCGCGGTTCGTACGGCGGGGCTCGCACTCGACGGACGGGCCTGGGAGCGCACGCTGGGGTGCCGCGCCTGTAGAGTTTCAATGAATATTGAGAAACGTAACAATGTTCATAGATACTGGTAATTCGGTTAAAGAACAAGAAAGTAGAATCCGATGACGACTCCCAAGCCCGGTAGAAAAGACGCGTACATGCTTCGTGCCCGCGCCCGCTACTTGCGCGCCGCAGAAGAAGTCATCGCGACCACCGGCCCCGACGCAACCATCGAGCAGTTCGCCCTACATGCGGACGTCGCGATCGCCACGCTGTACAAGCACTTCGGCTCGAAGGAAGGCCTCATCAAGGCGGCGATGTTGGACGCCGCACAGAAGTGGGAGGCCTGGCAGTTTGAGGTCCTCAGCCATGTCACTGACCCACTGGAGCAGCTTGCGCTTGGCCTGCGCCTCGCCATCCGGATTCGCACTACCCACCCGACGCTTGCGGTCGTCATGCTCCGCGGACGTGCCGCCGGCTATTTCGACCCCAGAGAGATGGGCCTGACCTTCACTGCCTATGCTCGTGCGCTCGCGGACGCCGGCGTCATCAGCGGCGATGATCTGGAACTTCGCTGCCAGAGCGTGGTCAGTGCCGTGGCAGCAGAGGGCGCCCGACAGATCCTCAGCGACGCGGACCCAGCGGACGGGGACAAGGTGGTCGAGCTGGTGTTGCCCCTGCTCGGCATCACCCCTGCAAAGGCAAAGGCCCTCGCGCACTCCGCGCTACCCGAGCTTGTCGCCTCGGCGTCGTAGCCGGGTACGACGCCGAACCACCGCTAGGGTTCTTTCATGCGCCTGAACGTCCACCGCCTCGGCACCGCCGGAGCCCGCCCGCTGCTCGCCAGTCACGGCGTCACCGGCCACGGCCTCCGCTTTCGTGACTTCGTCGAGCTCGCCGCTCCCGACCGCGATGTC
>CAJCBN010000444.1 GCA_903960645.1 uncultured Actinomycetes bacterium
CCTGCCGTGACCCGACCGGTCGCCGCGACCCGCTCGAACCGGGCAGCGCGCGCAGCTGTGTCGAGACGGATGTAGCCGACGAGGCCACCGGCGACTTGGCGCGTCGTGACGGCGCCGGTGGCGAGGGCATCCGAGATGACGACGGCATCGGTCGTCGAACCCGAGCCGGCGGCGACGCGGAACGAGCCGATCAGCCCACCGACCTGCTCGGCCAGGATGCCAGCGCTCGCCGAAATTCCCTCGACGTCCCCTGTCGCACGCGCGTCGTCGATCGAAAGCTGGCCTGCACCCGAGGCCTGCACCGCGCCGACCAGACCGCCTGCCTCGGCCCAGTACGGGGCGGACGTCGGGGTCACCTGCACGTCGGCGCCAGCCTCCGCGCCGGCGATCCGGAGCTCGGCACCGGAGCCAGCGACATTCGCCGCGCCTAGCAGACCGCCGACCTTCCCCTGTCCCGCCACGACGCCGGTCACCGAAACGTCCTCGATCGTCGTCATGCCGCCACCCCCCGGGACATCGACGATGCCGACGAGGCCACCGACGTACGTGGCGCCGCGCATGCGGACGTCGCGCAGGTGGACGTCGCGGATCACGGCATCGCCGCCGACCGCGGAGAAGAGCCCAACGTTGTCATCCGGGGTGTCCCGGCGGTCGTCGTAGACGAGGCCAGTGATCAGGTGTCCATCACCGTCGTAGGTGCCGAGGAAGCCGCTGAAAGACGTGAGGGCAATTGGCGTGAAGTTGGTGGCTCGAGCACCGGGCACCGGAGCCGTCGCAGGAAACGCGATGTCGGCGGTCTGGCGATGGTGCGCGTCGAGGGCGCACGTCCCCGTGCCGATGGCGGCGAGGTCGAGAGCGGAGTCGATCAGGTACGGATCGTCGGCGGTGCCGGCTTCCTCAAGCACCCGGCCATTCGTGCCCGCACAGGCCGGCGACGTCACCGACAGGGCCGCTGAGAGCGTGCCCGTGCCGACGTCGCTGACCGCGCGGACCCGGAGCTGGTAGACGGTGCCCGGCGTCAGGCCGCTCACGATCAGGGGGCTCGTCGTCGTGGCCGGATTCGCCGCCTCCCACGTGGAGCCGTCGTCGAGGGAATACTCGTAGCCGTTGATCGGGGCATCACCGGCGGCGCCCGCCGTGAACCCCACGGCGACGGACGTGCGACCGGTCTTGGTGGCGGAAGCGAGGGTCGGAGCCTGCGGTGCGGCACACGGCGTGATTGCGTACTCGCGCAACAGGAACGGGTAGCCACTGTTGATCGACGCGCACAGCCCCCAGATACGGTCCGCCGCCGCCGCCTGCCACAGCGAGACGATCGGCCACGCCGGGCTCGTCGTGAACGTCGCGAGCGCCTTCATCTGGGCAGTGCTGCGACCGACGGAGATGGCGGCGACCTCGGCGGCATCCGCGCCGGTCGCGGCGACGGTGGCGCCTGTCGCCTGCGTGTCCCACACGACCGTCCCCGGGGTCGCGGCGACGGAGGCGGCGGTGTCGATGGAGCCGATGATGCCGCCCCGACCGTGGTCGGGGACCGCGCCAGCCGCGTAGATGCGTGTGAGAATGACGGCGTTGCCTGCGGGTGGTGCCGCGGGGTCGAAGATGGTGCCGATCACCCCGCCGAAGTAGGACGAAGAGCTGCCACTGTTCCGAGTCAGGCCGACGCGCACCGCGGCGTCCTCGATCGTCAGCGAGGAGTTTGAGGCCTCGAAGGCGACCTCTCCGATGGCGCCCCCAACCCGTCCGTTGGCGGCCGCCGACCCGACCGCGGACACCCGCTCGATCGTGGCGGTCTGTCCAGTGGTCTGGAAGTACACCTGCCCGAGCAGCCCGCCGGCGTACGACATGCTCGCCGTCGCCGTCCCCTGCACCGACGCGTCACGGACTACCACGGAGCGGTAAGGGCGCAGCAAGCCTCCGAGCCCGCCAGCAAACTGTGACGCCGCAACCTGGGCGTTGGTAACCCGCACGTTCTCGACCGTGCCAGCGTGGAGTACACCGAAGAGGCCGCCGACGTAGTACTGGCCCGTCACCTGTGGCGCGGCGAGCGTGAGGTTCCGGATCACGGCATCTTCGGTGGCCGAGCCCGCGTAGCCGAACAGGCCGACGTAGTTGCTGCCCGGCGTGGCCAGGTTCAAGCCCGAGATCGTCTTGCCGTTGCCGTCGAAGGTCCCGCGAAACGGCCAGCTGAGCGTACCGATCGGCCGGAAGTCGTCCGGGGAGGTCTCGTCGGCCAAGTTGATGTTGTTCGCGAGGGTCACTGTGCCGACGCCGCTGTAGTTCGGGCAGCGCGAGAACTCGACCAATTCGTTGGGCAACGAGATAGTGATCGCGTCACCGGAGCAGAGGTCGGCCTCAGCCGCCGGGGCGCCGACCGCGAGCGTCCCAACGATGATGAGCGGTGCCAGCAGTGCGACAGATCGCCGCAGGCGAGAGAGAAACGCCATCGCCTGAGAATACCGGACATGCACTGGTCCGAGAATTCCCTGTCCAACCTCGCTGCTCGTGATGCGGCGAGTCTACCGCTCGGACGGCGTCCGCTACAGGCCGTCGGTCCGAGCAACCGGTGGTGGAGCGATCTGATCCACGTAGCCCGTCAGGCGCGCCGGAAGATCGCGTGATCGCCGATGCGCCGCCAGAGGACACCCGGCTCGCCGTCGATGTCGACCCATTCCCACGTCGCCCGGCCGTCCGGGTCGTCCATGCTCCACGTCATCTCCCAGACGCGAGCGGTACCACGCACGGCCTTCACGCGCAGGCCATGCGCCCATGGGTTGTCTCGTCCTACCGCCGCTGCCTCTGCGCAGAGGTTGAACTGCGCGACAGCCGTCCTAAAGGCTGCACGATGCGGCGCAGCCAGCCGACGGTAATCGCGATCGAACGCCGGCGTCGTGCGGTACTTCACTCGCCGTCGAGCGTATCGAGGTGGCCAAGCAGGGCATCGACAGAGTCGTGCGTCGTCACCTTCCCGGCGCGTACCTCGGCATCGACCTGCTGCTCCTGCTCCTGCCATTCGCGCGACCAGAACCACGTCTGGGAGGCGGCGACGGGAACGCATGGATGCAACTCGATGACGTTGTCCTCACGGACGATCACCTCGACCTGGGCGCCGGGCACGTCGAGGCCCAATCGGCGACGCACGTCGGCGGGCAGGGCGATCGTGCCCCGGTTCTGCAGCGAGATGAAGGACGAGGACACAGGCGTACGGTAGCAGCCGTAAAGCAGTAATGCAGTAAAGCGGCCGTAGGGTTGCGCTGGTGCTTCCATCGCCCACCATGGTGCCATCCGCCGCGTGAGTGAAACGCGCCATCCGCGCCACGGAGTTGCGCGCGCTCCGCCCCAACCGCGTCAGCCAACACCTTCCGCGCGACGCGCGACGGGAGCCCGCTGATCACGGCCCCACGCAAACGGCCCCGCCTCCCACGCAGGGAGACGGGGCCGTCGGTGTCGCGAATTACCCCTGGAAGGGGTGCTTCGCGTCGTACCAGTCGGCGATCTCGTCGAACGTGACCCACTTGACGCCGTCGTGCTTGTTGATGTGCTCGATGATCCGCTCGTGCATCGCCACGACGTGCGGGCGGCCCGACACGTCGGGGTGGATCGTCATCGTGAAGACGACCTCCTCCTCCTCGCGGTAGAGGTAGTCGAACTGGTCCATCCACATCTGCTCGATGTCGCGCGGGTTCACGAAGCCGTGCGAGTTCGGCACCTTCTTCATGAACATCATCGGCGGCAGGTCGTCGAGGTACCACGACGCCGGGATCTCGATCAGCTTCGACTCGGTGCCGCGCTTGAGCGGCTCCATCCACGTCTCGGCGTCGGCCGAGTAGTCGATCAGCTTCCACGAGTCGCCGACGCGGACGCGATGGCAGTGGAAGTCGTCGTTCATCAGGGAGTGGTCGTACTTGATGCCGTGCTTGAGCAGCAGCTCGTTCGTGATCGGCGAGAACTCCCACCACGGGGCGACGTAGCCGGTCGGGCGGCGACCGCTCAGCTCTTCGATGAGGCTGATGCTCTTCAGCATCACCGCCTCCTCCTGCTCCGGGCTCATCGCGATCGGGTTCTCGTGCGTGTAGCCGTGCATGCCGATCTCGTGGCCCTTGTCGGCCACGGCCTTCATGTCCTCGGGGAACGTCTCGATCGAGTGGCCGGGAATGAACCACGTGGTCGTGATGTCGTGCTTGTCGAACAACTTGAGGAGGCGGCGCGTGCCGACCTCGCCCGCGAACAGGCCGCGCGAGATATCGCACGGCGAGTCGCCGCCCGCGTACGAGCCGATCTGTCCGGCGACCGCATCGACGTCGATGCCGTACGCGACCAGGATCTCCTTCGCCATGTGTGTTTCCTCCGGTGGGTGTAGGTCTCTCGGTGGAGGCAACCTACCTGCCGCGGCGGAGGTCGGCAACCGCAGACGCTCAGGATGCGGAATGCTTCGGGGCATGTGCTCCCTCTGCGGAACCCTCGGCGCGGCGGCCCACTGGTCCGAGGGCGGCGGCGATCGCACGCAGGTCGGTGCCCGTCGCGAGGTGCTGCGCGAGCGGATCCGCCGCGTCGTACTGCTCAACCGCGTGCTCGCCCCCAGCCGGCTGCACGTCGACGAGTGGGAGGAGACCGCGTACATCCTGCGCGGTCCGACCGGGCAATCCGTGCTGTGCGGCGATCTGGCCGCCGTGTTCTCCGAAGTGCAGCGGATGCGCGGCACGGCGCTCGACCCACTCGACCCCGCGCTCGTCAAGGCGCTGTCCGCATGAGCCGCGAGCGCATCCCGCTGACCTTGATCACCGGCTTCCTCGGGTCGGGCAAGACGACCCTGCTCGCCGAGCTCCTGCGCGACCCCCTGCTCGGCGATGCCGTCGTACTCGTCAACGAACTCGGCGAAGTACCACTCGACCACCACCTGCTGCGCGAGGTGGACGAGAAGACCGTCATCCTCGACTCCGGCTGCGTCTGCTGCACGATCCGCACCGACCTCGTCGACGAGCTGCGCGACCTGCAGGTGCGCGTGCATCGCGGCGAGCTGCCCGCCTTCCGCCGCGTGGTCGTCGAGACGACCGGCCTCGCCGACCCCGTGCCCGTACTCGCCACGCTGCTGCAGGATCCCCTGCTGGCCGCGCACTACATGGCCGACGGCGTCGTCACCTGCGTCGATGCCGTCAACGCCCCGCTGCAGGCGGAGCGCCAGCCCGAGTGGACCAAGCAGGTCGTCGTCGCCGACCGCATCGTGCTGACGAAGACTGATCTCGGCGGTGCCGACGGCGCACTCGCCGAGGCGCTGATCCGGGCACGCAACCCGGTCGCCGAGCTGATCATCGGCGTCAGTGGCGACGTGCCGGCGGCGCGTCTGATCGGCCTCGGCGTCCTCGCCGAGGACCGCCGTGCCGAACAGGTGACGGCCTGGCTCGAGGCCGTCGGCGGCGGCCACGAGCACGACCACCACGCCGGCGTACACGCGATCGCGCTGCGCTTCGACGAGCCGCTCGACTGGACGATGTTCTCGCTCTGGCTCGCGATGCTGCTGCAGAGCCGCGGTGACGACGTGCTGCGGGTCAAGGGCCTGCTCGACACCGGCGCCGAGGGGCCGCTCGTACTCCACGGCGTCCAGCACGTGATCCATCCGCCGACCCATCTCACCGCCTGGCCCGACGAGGATCGCGCCTCGCGGATCGTGCTGATCGTGCTGAGCATCGCGCGCGCCGAGGTCGAGGCATCACTGCGCGCGTTCGACCGACTGGCCAAGCCGACCGGTCAAATCCTTGCCTGACCAGCGGTTACTCGCCTAGGATGCCGTCACGGGGCCGAAGCGCCCCGCGGGGAATCCACAGAGGAGAGAGACATGGCCTGGGACTACGACGCGCTCCACAAGGCGCCGCACAGCTACTTCGATGCCGTCGACGCACAGGACGTCGAGGCAATCGTCGCGCACTTCGCCGACGACGCGACGCTGACGATCCAGACCGCGAACATCACGCACACCGGCAAGGACGAGATCCGCCGCATGTTCACGGACTTCGTCGGCAACTCGGTGTTCATCAAGCACGAGATGCGCAACGTCGTCGTCGAAGTCGGCAAGGGCAAGGTCGCCACGGAGCAGGGCTACATCGGCGAGCTGCTCGACGGCACCAAGAACGACATGCACAACTGCAACTTCTTCGACTTCAACGAGGACGGGAAGTTCCAGCGCGTGATCATCTGGATGGCCGGCACCAGCCCGCTCGTCTAGCGCACGACCCGGGGTGTCTCGGGTTGGCGGGAGGACATCACA
>CAJCBN010000445.1 GCA_903960645.1 uncultured Actinomycetes bacterium
CGGCATCGAGGCGTTCTGCCGCGATGCGTCCGCGGCCGGTGCCGAGGCGCTGATCGTCGCCGACATCCCGCCGGAGGAGTCGGGCGCGCTGCGCACGGCCGCCGCGGCCGAGGGCGTCGATCTGATCCACCTCGTCTCCCCCACCTCGCGCCCCGAACGGATCGAGGCAGCCGCAGCCGCCAGCCGCGGCTTCGTCTACCTGGTCGCCGCCGTCGGCGTGACCGGCGCCCGCGAGAACCTCGATCCCCGCGTGGCCGAACTGCTCGAGCGCACCCGCGCCGCCGCCGATGGCACGCCCATCCTCGGTGGCTTCGGCGTGTCCACCCGCGCCCACGTCGCAGGCCTGATTGCAGCCGGCACGGATGGCGCGATCGTCGGCTCGGCCGCGATCGACGCGATCGATCGTGGCGGGGCCGAGGCGCTCGAAGAGCTGGTGCGGGACCTCGCCGCCGGCCTCTCCGCCTGACCGGACGGTCGGCGCTAGGCTGAGTCGGATGAGTCGCCTCCTGTCCGTCGTCGTTGCTCTGGGAGTCGCGTTGGCGGTGCCCATGGCCGCCGGCGCCCACTCCGGGGAGACCGGTGGCACCGACTATCAGACCACGATGACGACAGTCCCGGCCGGTATCGACGTGCGCGTCATCGGCGGCGACGACCGCCTCGAGGTACGGCGCACCACCGCACGCGAGGTCGTGATCCTCGGCTACGGCAAGGAGCCATACCTGCGCCTCGATGCCCAGGGCACGTGGGAGAACCGCAACTCGCCCGCCGTTGCCCTCAACGACGAGCGCTACACGAGCGACCCGGTTCCCGAGACTGCGACCAAGCTCGGCCCCGACTGGGTGCAGACGAGCACGGGCGACAGCGTGATCTTCCACGATCATCGCTCGCACTGGATGGGATCGCAGCCCCCGGTCGATGTCCGCGGCGAGCCCGGCACGACGCGCACGCTCTACGACTGGGCGGTCCCGATGGTCATCGACGAGAGCCCCGTCGAGCTGCAGGGCACCGTGGTCTGGGTCGGCACGCCGGCCAGCTGGCTCTGGTGGCTGCTCAGCGCTGTGCTCGTCATCGGTGCCCTGCTGGTCGGTCTCCTCACTCGCCTTCCCGTCGCGGCGCTGGCGGTCGCCGGCACCGTCGCCGCCGTCCTCGCCAGCGTGGTGACCGGCAGCTCGCAGGAGCTCGACGTGCCGGGCGGCGGCACGGGCGCCCTGATCGCCCTCGCGATCGGCGGCGGCGCCCTCGCAGCCGCACTCCTCGTGGGCCACCGCCTGCGTGCCGTACCGGCCCACGCCACGACGGTGCTGCTGATGGTCGCGCTGGTTTTCGGCGCCCTCCAGCTCGTCGGGCTCGCCTCCACGGCCTTCACCTATGGCCTCGTGCCGGGACCGCTGCCCACACTCCTTACGCGCCTTTTCGTGCTGCTCGGCCTGGCCGGCGTCGGTCTCGTGGCCGGGGCCTGTGCGCGCGCTTGGCGCGACGTGCTGGCCGAGCTGCCGGCCGCCGCGCCACCCAAGGCACCCAAGGCGCCCACGTGGTGATGGTGCGTCGACTGCTCGTCGTCGCGTGCGCCCTGGCCCTCTTTCTCCTACCCGCCGGGGCCGGCGCGCATGCGGTGTTGGTGTCTGAGAGCCCAGCCGCCGACGCGGTCGTGCAGACCGTCCCGCAGCAGGTAACGCTGACCTTCAACGAGGACCTCAGCCCCGTCGGCAGCCGCCTGCAGGTGATCGGGCCCGACGGCGCGCGCTACGAGACGGGCAAGCCTGTCGTGGCCGGCCGAACGGTGACGGGCACGATCGCACCCGAGCTGCCGGAGGGCACCAGCACCGTCGCCTGGACGATCATCTCCGGTGACGGGCATCGCATCAGCGGCGCCTTCGCGTTCTCGGTCGGCCGGGTCTCCGGGGCCGGCGACGCCACGGCCGCCACGGCGGCGCTCGAGCGCCCCGCGGGTGCAGAGGCCGCGCAGTCCGTGTCGCGCGCGCTGCGCTTCGTCGGCATCCTGCTCCTCGTCGGGCTGCTCGCCGTGGTCGCCCTCGTCTGGAACCCGACGGTGCGTCGCGGGCGCACGGAGGATCCGGCCGTCGCCGACGTGGCCGACGCCGCCTTCCGGCCGCTGGCACGGCGGCTGGCCCTGCTCACGCCGCCCCTGCTGGCCCTGATCGCGCTGGCGACGCTTCCACTCGAGGCGTGGGCCGACGAGCTCACCCTGCGCGAGGTCCTCGACCTGCGGCAGGGCCAGGTCGCGATCGCGCAGGCGCTGCTCGCGCTCGTCGTCTGGCCGCTGCTCGTGCGCGGGATCACCGGCTCGCGCCGCGGCGTGCTGATCGCGGCCGCCGTGCCGGTGCTTCTGCTCGCCCTGACCCCCGGGCTCGGCGGCCACGCCGCTGCACAGGATCCCGCCTGGCCCGCGATCTCCCTCGATTGGCTGCACGTGCTCGCCGCCGGCGTCTGGGGCGGTGGCGTGTTGGTCCTCGCC
>CAJCBN010000446.1 GCA_903960645.1 uncultured Actinomycetes bacterium
GATCGGGCTGGAGCATCACCGCTCGAGCGAGAACCAGCTTGAGCCCAATGCCTTCACCGAGTGGGACAAGAACGAGCACGACCGCAACCTGCTGCCGCACGAATACAGCCACTCGTGGTCAGGCAAGTTCCGCCGCCCGGCGCGGCTGTGCGCGTCACGGCGACGGTGTACGTGCGGGTCGTGGTCGCATCTTCCGCCGTCACGACCACGGTGATGGTCGAGGTGCCGACCGCGAGGCCGATCGGGGCGGACGCGACGCCACGGGCCGTCGCGGTGCCGTTGACGGTGGTGTCCGCCCCCGTGCCGGTGCTCGTCGCGGTCGCGGTCACCGTCGTGGCGTCGACGTTCGCGGTGTAGGCGGTGGTCGAGCCGGAGAACGCCGGGCTGAGCGGGACGGCGCTGGCGCCGGCGTGCAGCACGAGGCTCGCCAGCGATGCGTCGGTGCTGGCCGCCGGCGCCCAGGTGGGGGACGCGCGCCAGAACGGCGAGGCGATGAAGTCGACGCCGGACGCGAGCGCGCCGGCGGGTGCGGCGGTCGCCGTGCCGTTCGCGAGGGTGCTGTCGCCCCCCTCGCCGGCCACGCCCCACGTCACGACGGAGCCGTCGGACTTCAGGGCGGCGAAGGCGCTGTTGTTGCCCGTGATCCGGCTCACGCCGCCCGACAGCGCGCCGCTGGGGACCGCCGCTGCGGAGCTGCCGCCGAGTGTGGTGTAGCCCCAGCTGACGGCGGAGCCGTTGGCCTTCAGCGCCGCCAGCGCGTGGGCCGCGGGCACGACCGCGCTGACGCCGGACGCGAGGGCGCCGCTCGGGGCGGGGGTCGCCGTGCCGCTGGAGAGCGCCGGGTCGCCGCCGCGGTCACCCATGCCCCAGGTGACGACGGAGCCGTCGTTCTTGATCGCGGCGAAGGCGCCCCAGCCGCCCGTGATGCCGACGACGCCGGAGCCCAGGCTGGTCGCGGTCCCGCTCGGGATGCTCCCGGCGTCGCCGCCGCCCCAGGCCACGACGGACCCGTCCGCCTTGCGCGCGGCGAAGGCCGCGTTCGTGGCGACGATGTCCGTGACGTTGACGAGCTGGGCGCTGACCGCGGACGAGTCGCCGCCGTTGGCGCCCCACGTGACAACACTGCCGTCGGTCTTGCGCGCCGCGAAGGCGCCGTCCGTGGCGTAGATGCGCGCGACCCCCGACGTCAAGCGCGCGGCGACGCCGGTCGAGTTGCCGCCGTTGTCGCCCCACGTGACGACCGAGCCGTCCGCCTTGAGGGCGGCGAACGCCGTTTGCGTCGACGCGATGGAGACGACCCCGCTGGCGAGGCGCGAGGTGACGGCCGACGAGTTGCCGCCGTCGGCTGCCCATCCCCAGGTGAGCACGGAGCCGTCGGCCCGGAGCGCGGCGAAGGCATCCATCGTGCTGTAGATCTCGGTCACGTCGATCGTGCCATCGAGACGCGCCGCCACGGCGGAGAGATCGCCACCCCAGTCGGCGGGCCCCCATGCCACGACGGAGCCGTCGGTCTTGATCGCGGCGAAGGCGCCTGCCGAGCTGCTGATGTCGGTCACGCCGCTCGCCAGTGCGGAGGCGACCGCGGAGGAGTCGCCGCCGCCGGCGCTGGAGCTGTCGCCCGCGAGCCCCCAGGTCACGACCGAGCCGTCTTCCTTGAGCGCGGCGAAGGCGTTCCACGTCGCGTACACGCGCTTCACGCCGCCCTGCAGCCGCGCCGCCACCGCGCTCGAGTCGCCGCCCCCGGTGGAGGCGCCCCAGGTGACGACCGAGCCGTCCGTCTTGACGGCGGCGAAGGCGGACGTGTTGCGGTACTCCGTGTAGGTGCGCTCGAAGCCCTCGGGGCGGACCGCGTTCGCGGCGGCGACGGACGGCAGGGCGGCGAGCCCGAGCAGCGCGACGAGGGCGAGACGGACGGGGCGTGGGCGGCGGCGGGCGGTCATGGCGCCATTCTCGTCCCGCCCCGGCACGTGTTCCATGCCGCACCGCCGGATTGCTGGGGTGGCCGCGCGCCGCGGCGGGTGATTGCTGTGCTGCCACAGCAGGGCGGCCCTGCGTGCTGGGCTACCCTTGAGCCATGCCGCACGATCCCGTCGCGCCGCCCGTCGCCTACCGCGTCCTCCTCGTCGAGAACGACGCGCTCCTGCGCGAGTCGCTGACGGCGGCCTTCCGGGAGCCGTGGATCGAGCTCGTCGGCTCGGCCGGCACGGTGCGCGAGGCGACGCGGATCGCGGCCGAGCACCCGATCGACGTCCTCCTGACCGACCTCGAGCTCGGGCCGGGGCCGAACGGCCTCGTGCTCGCGCACGCCCTGCGCCGCAGCCAGCCCGACCTCGGCGTCGTCGTGCTCACCTCGTACGCCGACCCGCGCCTCGTCGGGGCGAAGCTGTCGCAGCTGCCGGACGGCGCCGAGTACGTGCTCAAGCAGTCCATCCGCGACCTCGACGTGCTGCGCCGCGCGATCGCGCGGGCCGCCCTGCGCGGCAGCGCCCCGCTTGACGCGGACCCGGCCGCGCTCGCCGCGAGCGGCCTCTCCGACAGCCTCGTCGAGACGATGCGGCTCGTCGCGGAGGGCCTCTCGAACGCCGAGATCGCGCGCCGGCGCACCGTCACGGAGCGCTCCGTCGAGGTCACGATCTCGCGCATCATCCGCCAGCTGGGGCTGTCGCCCGACCCGGCCCGCAACCCCCGCGTCGCGGTCGCACGCGCCTACTTCGAGATGAGCGGCGCCGATGCCCCTGACGCCTCCCGCTCCGCCTAGCGCCCGCGCGCGCATCGGCGGGCGCTGGGCGGTCTCCGTCCGCCTCGCGGTCGTCTCCGTCGCCCTGATGGCGATCGCGGCGCTCGCGCAGCGGGTCGGCGTCGGCCTCGACCCGTTCGGACTGCCCCCGGCCGGCCCGCTCGCCGTGGCGCTGCAGGGCGCCGGGATCTGCGCCCTGATCCTCGTCGCGCACCTGACGGTGTTCCGGCACCGGGCCGAGAGGCCGGTGCCCGTGGTGGCGGTGTTCGCGCTCGGGGTGCTCGGCGGCGCGGTCCGGCTCGTCGTGCCGCCGCTCCTCGACGCCGGGAGGAGCGTGCGCGAGGACGACGTCGCCACGACCGTCATCGGCGTCGTCGCCGTGCTCGGGCTGGCCAGCCTGGTCCCGCCGGTCGTGGCCTACCTGACCGCGACGCGCGAGTGGTACGTCGTGGAGCGCGACCGGCTGCTCGCGCGGCTCGCGGCCGCCGAGGCGGAGCGTCTGCGCGCCGTCGGCGGCCTGCGCGACCTCGC
>CAJCBN010000447.1 GCA_903960645.1 uncultured Actinomycetes bacterium
ATCGAGCTTGACCGTGAAATCCTCGCCTTCGATCGTGAAGCGGCTGATCACTACGCGCGGATCTCGCAGCAGCGGGAGACTGCAGGCAAGCCCATCGATCAACTCAACTGCATGATCGCGGCCATCTGCGCATCGCGCGCAGCCGCGCTGGCGACGCGCAATGAGCGCGACTTCGACGAAACGGGCATCGCCATTGTCAATCCGTGGCGAGATGGCGCAGTTAGCGCGCGACCTTGAAGACCCCAAGTGGAATCTGCTGCCCCATGACCGCATGACCCATCGCATTGGGGTGGTAGTAGTTGCCGTTGAAGGGAGGCGCCTGCCAGGCAGGGTAGATCTGCCACGGTGATTGCGGGTCGCGCACCATGCGATCGAAGTCGATCACGGCATCGAAGGTTCCACTCGTACGAATCCACTGGTTGACGGCTCGCCGCGAGGTCTCCTGCACACTTCCCGGCTCCTTGCCCATGGGGATCAGCGTGCCGCCGATGACGGCGATGCCGCGGGCGTGAGCCCGGTCGACGATGTCTTCCATGGCCGCGATCACCTGAGCGGGCGGGCTCGGTAGCGCGAAGGGACCACCGCCGATGTCGTTGGTGCCCTCGAGCAGGATGATTGCGCGCACTCCAGGAATCGACAGTGCGTCGCGCCATAGTCGCTCGACGGCCGGCTGGCCGCAGCACGCCGAGTCCTTCTCGTAAGGGTTCTGCTGATCGCTCACGGTGTTGCCGGAGATGGCAGCGTTGCTCACGGAGAGGCGCTGTCGCGTGGGCAGGTCATTGAGGCGCTTAGCCAGGATGTCGGTCCACCGCTGCCCCGGGGCGCCGTACGCCATCCAGCCATCACTGACGGAGTCTCCGACCACGACCACCGTGCCGAGTGAGTCGGCACGGCCCGTGACCACGTCCGTCCACCACACCTGGCCCGGGTGGTAGCCGACGTTTTGCAGGGGGTAGTCCGTGTCGTCGACCGTGAGAGCGGGGAACGAGCGCCCCGACTCCTCCCGCGCGTGGTTGCCGGGTGTGCTGATGTACATCCCGGGCGCGGCGTAGGCGTAGGCGAAAAAGTTCTTGCTCGTGATCGGTGCCTTGGGCGCGTAGATGCTCAATGCGACCTGATCCCCGGCAGCGATGCGGATCCCGATCGGATCGCTCCACGCCTGCGCACCCGCCGGGATGTTCACGCTACGCCGCCCATCAAACGTCACGCGCACGTTGGAGTCGCCCACGAGTCGCGCGGTGCTGCTCGCGACGGGACGACCTGCCCACGCCTCGCGGATCACCAGCGGAGTAGCGCCGAAGTGGTTGCTGAAGCGCACGCGGATGCTCGAGGCATCGCTCGACACCATGACGAGCTGGCGAATGGTGGCATCGGGCGCTATGCCCTGGGGTCCGGCCATGGCGCCTTGCCACACCGCGACGCGTGGAGGAGGAGCGTCGCGAGCGTCGGTCATGGCAGAGGCGACGGGTGCGGTGAGTGACCCGACGATGACGGCCGCGATGGCGACTCGCGTCAGTCCCTGGATCCCCATATCGGTGACAGTAGCCGCGAAGCGGACTCCTCTGGGGCCATGTGGGGCCTTCCGAGGCGATGCGCTGGGATGTCCCCATGACCGTCCGCGTGGGTCCGGCGCCCCTCACCGCTGCCGAGGTCGTTGCTGTGGCCCGTGACGGCGAGGCGGTCGAACTCACCGAGGAGTCGCTCACCGAGATGGCGCGCTCGCGCGCGATCGTCGAGGCCCTCGCTGAATCACCGGAGCCGGCGTATGGCATTTCGACCGGATTCGGCGCACTCGCCACCGTGCACATCCCACCGGAGTCGCGGGCGCGCCTGCAGGAGTCGCTCATCCG
>CAJCBN010000448.1 GCA_903960645.1 uncultured Actinomycetes bacterium
CGAGGTGATGATGGTGCTCGCCGCCGGGGTGCGTCGGCTCGAAGCGCGCGACGCCGTCGCCCGTGTCGACGCGGGTCACAAGCCCCATGCCGTGCAGGAGCTCCAGCGTGCGGTAGACGCTGGCGATGCCGATCGTCGAGCCGGTGTCACGCAGACGGGTGTGGATCTCCTGGGCGCTGGCGCAGCAGGTCTGGGCTGCCAGCTCCGCGAGGATGGCGCTACGCGCGCCGCCGGTGCGGGTGCCGGCGCTTCGCAGGGCCAGCGTGGCGTGGGGGAGCCACGCATCGGTCGCGTGCTGGTGCGCATGGTCTGTCTCGGCCATGGGCAGAGCGTAGAGGACACGGACCGCAGGACTTACTGATAACGATTCCCATTATGTGCTAGGTTGTCGGCATGCCGTTCCTCCCCGCGCCGTTCGATCAGCCCTATCTGCTCCGCGCACTGCTGGAGTTGGCGCTGCTCGCGCCGATCGCGGGAGCGCTCGGCGTGCTCGTCGTGCTGCGGCGCCAGGTCTTCACCGCGCACGCAATCGGCGTCGGCTCCCTCCCCGGGGTCGTGCTCGCGGTGGCGGCCGGCATCCCGGTGCTGCTCGGCGGGGTCGTCGCCGGCGGACTACTCGCGCTCGGCGCGCTGCGCCTCGGCGCCGATACGCGCCGCGGTGACCCGAGCG
The DNA here is from genome assembly GCA_903960645.1 of uncultured Actinomycetes bacterium. Lineage (GTDB taxonomy): Bacteria > Actinomycetota > Thermoleophilia > Gaiellales > F1-60-MAGs149 > F1-60-MAGs149. The sequence continues at coordinate 671 of CAJCBN010000448.1, forward strand.
CCACGACCGGCGTCCTGCTCGCCGGCGCGATCGGCGTCGGCGCTCTGCTGATCTCCGCCGGCGTCGGCGGCAGCGGCGCGCGCATCGACGGACTGCTCTTCGGCACGCTGATCGGGATCACCGATGCCGATCTCGTGCGGGCCGCGATCATCTTCGCCGTCACGGTCATCGCGTTGCTCGGACTCGGTCGCGTCTGGGCCTTTGCCGCCTTCGATCCGGCGGCGGCGCGGGCTGCGGGGCTGCGACCCGGACGGCTCGATCTTCTGGTCGCCGTCCTGCTGGCGCTGGTCATCGTCTTCGCCGTCGAGGCGGTCGGCGCGCTGCTCGCCAGCGCGCTGGTCGTCCTGCCTGCCGCAGCTGCGCTCCGTCTGACGCGGCGCATTCCCTCGGCGATGCTGCTCGCGGCGGTGTTCGGACTGATCGCAGGGACCGCTGGGGTCCTGATCGCAGACCGCTGGTCGCTGCCGTCCGGCGTCGCCGTCGTGCTCGCCGCCGCGGCCCTATGGCCGCTCGCTGCGGGGATCGCGTACCTGCGCACGCACCGGCGCCGCTCGCTGGCGGGCCTCGCGCTCGCCTCCGTGGCCATCCTCGCCGCCTGCGGTGGCGGCTCGGGGACGACGGCGGAGTCCACCGGATCCGACACGACTGCGGGGAGTGTGCCCGTGGCCGGTGCCCTCTCGGTGGTGGCGACCACGCCGATCGTCGCGGACTGGGTGCAGGCCGTCGGCGGCGACGACGTCGCCGTGACCACGATCATTCCCGCCGGCGTGGAGACGCACGACTTCGAGCCGACGCCGGAGGCCGCGCGTGCGGTCGACGGTGCTGCGGTCGTCTTCTCGAGCGGCGCGGGGCTCGACGAGTGGGCCGATCAGTTGGTCGAGGCCGCCGGGAGCGGCGTGACGCTCGTCGAGTTGGCGCCCGAGGACGCCCTTGTGGCACCGGCGGAGGAGCCGGGGCATGCCGCCGACGCGGATGACCACGGACATGCCGCTGACGCTCCGGCAGATGAGCCGGCCGCCGACGCGCATGGCCACGGTGACGTCGATCCCCATTACTGGCACGACCCGACGCTCGTGCAGCAGTCGGTCGCCGCGATCGCCGCAGCGCTCGCCACGGCCGACCCGGCACACGCCGCTGCCTACGAGGAGCGGGCCACCGCCTACGAGGCCGAGCTGGCCGCCCTCGATCAGGAGCTCGCGGCGGCCGTCGCCGGCGTGCCCGCCGACCGGCGGCTCCTCGTCACGGACCACGACGCCTTCTCCTACCTGGGACGCCACTACGACATCGAGCTCATCGGCGCCGCGATCCCCTCGACCTCTGGGGCTGCCAGCGCCGACGCCAAGACGATGGCCGAGCTGATCGATGTGATCAAGGAGCGTGGCGTACCTGCCGTCTTCTCCGAGAGCACGGCGGATCCGGCGGTCGCCAAGGTGCTCGCCGACGAGGCCGGCGTGCCCGTCATCGACGGCCTGTTCGCCGACACGCTCGCCCCCGTGGGCGACGCTGCCGGGACCTACATCGGCATGATGCGGGGCAACGTGCTCCTCATCGTCGAAGGTCTCAAGGGTTGACCCCCGGAGCAACGCTGCTCCATGTGGAACGTCTGGCTGTCGATCGCGATGGCGTGCGCGCGCTCGCCGATGTCTCGTTCGACCTCGTCGCCGGCGAGCTGATCGCGATCGTGGGGCCGAACGGGGCCGGCAAGTCGACGTTGCTGCTCGCGCTGCTCGGACTGCTGCCCTCGTCGGGCACGTTCGACGTCGCCGGGGACCTGGCCTTCGTGCCCCAGCACGGCCCGGCCGACGCCGACTTCCCCGTTACCGCCCTGGACGTCGTGCTGCAGGGAGCAGCTCCGCCACGGCCGTTTCGACGTATCGACGCGACGGCGCGCAGCGCGGCCCGCAGTGCGCTCAGCGAGGTCGGCCTGGCCGATAGCGGTGACCGTCCCTACGGTTCGCTGTCGGGCGGACAGCGCCAGCGGGTGCTGCTGGCCCGTGCGCTCGCCCAGCGGGCTCCGATCCTGCTGCTCGACGAGCCCCTCTCTGCCGTCGATGCGCCGTCGGAGCAGGCGATCATGGCCGCGATCGCCGCTGAGCAGGCCCGCGGTGTCGGCGTCCTGCTCGCCACGCATGATCTCGCGCTCGCGCGCTCACGCGCCGATCGCGTGCTGCTGCTCGCCGGGCACGTCCACGCCTTCGGACCGCCGGGCGAGGCGCTCGGCGTGGAACAGCTCCGGTCCGCGTACGGCGGGCGCATGCTCGTGCTCGATGATCAGGGGCTCGCCGTTGCCGACGACCACTGTCACGATCACGATCATGGGCACGGCGCGTAATGAGCTGGCTGCTCGACCCGCTGCAGTACGGGTTCATGCAGCGGGCCCTGCTCGAGGTCGTGCTGATCGCGGTGGCGTGCGGCCCGGTCGGTGCGCTCCTGTCGCTCCGGCGGCTGGCCTACGCCGGCGATTCGCTGAGCCATGCGCTGGTGCCCGGTGCAGCCGTCTTCATCAGTTTCGGGCTCAGCGGTGAGTGGGGAGCGGTGCTCGGTGCGCTGCTCGCCGCCGTGGTCACCGCGTTCCTCTTGCGCCGCGATGACGTCCGTGAGGACGTGGTGGTCGCGCTCGTCTTCTCGGTGGCGCTGGCGGTTGGCGTCGCACTCTTGTCCCTGACCGTTCCGGCGCAGCGCTCGCTCGCCGTGCTGTTCGGGGACATCCTCGCCGTTGACCGTGGCGACCTGATCGGTGGAGCGATCGCCATGGCGATCGTCTCCGGCGTGGTCCTGGTTGGCAGCCGTGCAATTGCCCTGACCTCCTTCGACCGCGGCTGGGCACGCACGATCGGCATCCGCGTCGGTCTGATCGATGCCGCCCTCCTGCTCGCCACCGCGCTGGCGCTCGGGGTGGCGCTGCGGGGCCTCGGCGGGCTGCTCGCCCTGGCCATGCTGATCGGACCGGCGGCGATCGCGCGTCCGTGGGTGCGTCGCGTCGGCCCGCTGCTTCTCTTGACGATTCCCCTCGGCCTGCTGGCCGGCTGCCTGGGCCTGCTCGTGTCGTTCCACTTCGGCTGGGCGGCGGGACCCGCGATCGCCACGATCATCGCGGCGCTCTTCCTGGCCTCGCGGGGAGTGGCGCTCGTGGTGGACCTGCGCTCGCGCTCCGCGAGTGCGGCCCGCCACGCCTAAGAGCTGCGCCGCCGTGCCTGCCGCCGGCCGCACCACGCGTGCAACGCGTAAGCGTCTGCGCGGGCCGTGCGACGAACCGGCACCCCAGCGCATCCGCGCTCGGCACTAGCCTCCACCTGATGGCCCGAACCGCAACCCGCTTCACCTGCACCGCCTGCGGTGAGCAGACGCCCAAGTGGGAGGGGCGCTGCCCGTCGTGCGAGGCGTGGGGCACGATCCAGGAGGACGCGCCCACGGTCACGCGCGTCGGGCGCTCCGGGCCGTCGAAGGCGCGCGAGTCGATCGCACTCGCCGACGTCTCGGCGGACGAGGCCATCCGCATCCCGAGCGGCATCGGCGAGCTGGATCGCGTACTGGGCGGCGGCATCGTGCCCGGCTCGCTGGTTCTGCTCGGCGGCGAGCCCGGCGTCGGCAAATCGACGCTGCTGACGATGGCCCTTGCCTCTATCGCCCAGCGCGAGACCGCGCTGCTGGTGACCGGCGAGGAGTCGGCCGCGCAGGTGCGCCTGCGCGCCGAACGGATCGGCGGTGCCGGGCAGATCCGCGTCGTCGCCGAAACCGACCTCAACGTCGTCGTCGCCACGATCGCGCACGAGCGACCGGCCGTCTGCGTCGTCGACTCGGTGCAGACGCTGTGGACCGCGGACCTCGCCTCGGCGCCCGGCTCTGTCGCCCAGGTGCGCGAGGCGGCGGGCGAGCTCCTGCGCGTGGCCAAGGAGCACGGCGTCGCGATCATCCTCGTCGGGCACGTCACCAAGGACGGCGCCGTCGCGGGCCCCAAGGTGCTCGAGCACCTGGTCGATGCGGTGCTGCTGTTCGAGGGCGAGCACGGGGGCGAGCTGCGCGTGCTGCGCGCGGCCAAGAACCGCTTCGGTGCCACCTCCGAGCTCGGCGTCTTCGCCATGACGGGCCGCGGGCTCGAGCCGGTCGAGGACCCCTCCGCGCTGCTCGGGCGTGACGAGCTCGGGGCCACGGGCAGCGTCGTCGCCTGCACCATGGAGGGCTCGCGCCCGCTGCTCCTCGAGGTGCAGGCGCTGGTCTCACCGAGCGAGCTACCGCAGCCGCGGCGCCTCGCCAACGGCATCGACCGCAACCGCCTGGCGATGCTCCTCGCCGTCCTGTCGCGCCACGCCAGTCTCGGACTCGGCTCCGCCGACGTCTTCGCCAATGTGGTCGGCGGCGTGCGCGTCGACGACCCCGCCGTTGACCTCGCCGTCGCGCTCGCCGTCACCTCCGCCGCCCGCGGCATCCCGACCGGCCCGCTGGTGGCGATCGGCGAGATTGGTCTGACCGGACGGCTGCGCCCGGTCAGCCAGGTCGAGCGTCGCCTGCAGGAGGCCGCGCGGCTCGGCATCGAGCAGGCGATCGTCCCGCCCGGCGCGCCGTCCGTGCCCGGGATCGTGGTGCGGACCGCCGGTTCGATCGGCGAGGCCCTCGCGCTCGCCCTCGGCGCGGACTAGACCCGCTCGCGCAGGCGATCCGCCAGCCGCGCCATGCCGGCGGCCGCACAGGCGGCGGCGCCAGCGGCCCAGTCGGGCGCCGCGGTCAGGGGCAGCTCGATCGGCAGGGCGCGCTGCATGGTCGCGATCGTCCGGAAGGCGCGCAGCTCGTCGGCCGCCTCGGCGACGGCGCGTGAGCGGGCGGGGGTGAGGGTGGCGGCGTTCGCAATCACGCCCTCCAAGTCGTTGAAGCGCTGCAGCAGCTCGGCCGCAGTCTTCGCGCCGATGCCCCGCGCGCCGGGGATGTTGTCGGATGGGTCGCCCCGCAGGCTGATCAGATCGGGCACCTGCTCCGGGCGGACGCCGTAGCGCTCGACGACGCCGTCGGGATCGACGTGCTCCACCTCGCTGACGCCGGAGACGGGGCGGATGATGGTC
>CAJCBN010000449.1 GCA_903960645.1 uncultured Actinomycetes bacterium
GGGCGGCTTTCGAATCCCTCCGTCTCCGTTCTTTTCGGGTCGGTTTGTGTTGCGGAGAGTTCGGTGCTCCCTGTCGCCGTTCGAATCCTCGATTACATCGAGGGTTCACGACGCGTGCTGCGCGTGATCAGGGGTGGTGTGGTGTGCAGGGGCGTCGAGTCGGGCTGCGCCCGTCTCGAGCAGCAGCGTCGTGGGCGCCGCCCAGGGGTGGTGATCTCCCGTGGTTCGCTGGGGGGCGGCTTTCGAATCCTCGATTACATCGAGGGTGCACGACGCGTGCTTCGCGGGGTCAGTGGTGGTCAGTGGCGCCGAGCACTTCGGCGATCACCCGCTGCGCTTCGCCGCCTACCGCCTGCGATCGCGCTGCGGCGGGAGTAAGCCTGCCTACGCAATTGCTTGAGTGCTGAGGCAGGCCGGTGCTACCGTCTCCTCTGGATGAGTACTGCCGAGTCCGGACCCGTCGTATGAGAACCGCCCGTACGGCCGGGATTCTCGCCGTAGTCCTCGTCGCGGTGCTCGCGATCGTCCCGTCTGCCCTCGCCGGGTCCGACATCACGGTTGTTCTGCAGAACGACCTGAACAATCGAACCAGCGGCGGCTATCCCAAGGTCGCCCTCGATCGGCTCGCGGATCGCGAATGCTGGCTCGACTACAACTTTGAGAAGGGGACGGACGCTCTGGCCGTGGACCCGGGGGAGAAGATCTCGATCTACAGCGAGGTCTACCAGAGAAACAGTTGCCTCGCTGACTTCAAGGGGCATCGGCAGGTCGCGCTGAAGATCAAGGAATCGCCGACGTCGTCGTGGGTGCAGATGGATGGCCAGGCGGCCTTCTGGCTGCGCTTCGGCCGCGGGTCGGACTACGGTACGTCGTTGCCGCGTGACTGCGACGACGCCGCCTTCGGCAGCAACTGCTTCTCGATCTCCGGCTTCCCCACGACATGGGCCACGCGACCGAGCAACGTCGGGCTGATCTGTCTGGTGCTGAACCGCTTCACCCAGAACGACAAGAACTCGCGTCAGCAGTCCTCGACGGCCACGATCTCGGTGCGCGACGACGCGCAGTGCAACGTCCCGCGCGCGTCCGAGTACTGGCCGCGCATCAATGGCGTGCCGATCCCGGCGGGATACCCGGTGATGGCCGGTGACACGATGGATCCGTCGATCACGAGTCGTGCGGCCGTGCGCGCAGACGGAGATGATGACTTCAACACCGGCGATCCGCGCGAGGGCACCCGGCAGATGGTTGCGATGCTCCTCGCGGGCAGTCGCTTCGCCTGCGAGTGGGGAAAAACCTACAAGACCGACACGGATAGTCCGGAGCAGTGCCGTACGGCGGGGATGCCAGACCAGTACGTGCTGGGCTCCCTGACCGTCTCCGGCACGCCGCCGGCCAAGTTCGAGATCCTTGCACAGTCCGGGAGCGGCAATGCCTTCTCCAGTGTCGGGGTGAACAGCATCTCAGTGCCGCCAAACGGGTCCCCATCGACGCTCACCGTTGCCGCTTCATTCCAGTACGGCATGACGCAGACCGACACCAACACGAACTCCGATCAACTCGGGGAAAAGAGCGGATACAAGTACTCGGTGGGATACAAATCCCCCGCCGTCCTCGACGTCCCGTTCGGCGCCGTAGAAACCAAGCACGAGATCGCCCTGGAACAGAGCTACACGCATACGTGGCAGCGCGCGAAGGCCTGGCAGACGAGCAGTCAGGAAACGCGGACGCAGACGATCATGACGGCGGCGCAGCCTGGGCGCACCACGGAACTCCGCGTCTACAAGACCGATCTCCAGACGAACTTCAAGTACCGAGCGGACATCCTGTTCGGCATCGCCAAGATCGAGCCGGTTACGAACCCGGCCGGTGTGGCGATGGGCATGACAGATTCGCTCCGCCAGGCCTGCGCGGCCACGGTGATCGGCGACGAGACAGTCACCGGCAGCTTCATGGAGTTCGCCAAGCGCAAACATGACCTCGGTGCACGCTCGCCAGAGGCGAGCAGTTATCAGAAGGACTTTCTCGACTCAATCGACAATATGTACGTGCAGGGCAGGAACTGCCCCGGTTTTCCGGCGGGGTTCGCCTCGCAAGCGGGCATGAAGGGCACGGGCGTGTCGACGATGACGTCGAATGGGCGAGAACTCGTTCCCGTCCTGACGGCCAATGGCGACCAGGCCACGGACAGCAGTGACAGGCCCATCTTCCAGACGCGTGACGCCGTTGGGCTACGCGGGTGCGTCTTCGTCACCCCCTACGGCAATGCCAGGAGTGGCCGCACGCCGCGTACGTCGCTGCCCACCGCGCGCTCAGCCGGCGACATCTGTGCGAGCCCCGATGACAACGGCAACGTCAAGGCCTCCGCGCCGGGCACGCTCGTCAATCTCGCCAAGTCCGCCGGTTCCTCGTTCGCGAGCGACGATGTCAACGCGTCTGAACTTGTGAAGCCCACCCGCGGCGACGACGTGGTCAAACTTGGCGGAGGCGCGCTCGACATCGTCGACCCGTCGCCGGGCGCCGATCGTATCGACGGACAGGGTGGGTTCGATGTCATCGACGGCGGCGCCGGAGACGACGTCGTCGACGGTGGTACGGGCGACTTCTCCCTGCACGGCGGCCCGGGCCACGATCAGATTTCGCAGTCCGCCGGCGGCGGCGTGATCTGGGGCGGGACCGGGAACGACGAGATCATCACGCGTGGCATCAGGGGCGTGGTTCGGGCCGAGAGCGGCGCAGACACGTTGCGTATCGGCGGTGCGACGGCTGGCACGGTCTTCGCGGGTGGTACGGGTGATGACACGTACGTCATCGCCCCAGGTGCGGGTTGTGCCTCGCTGTTCGAACTGCCCGGCGAGGGCACCGACACCGTCCGTACGGGCCGCTGCGTGTCCGGCCTCGGTGACATCGAGCGAATTCAGCTGACGGGCACGGCTCCCGTCGCGATCGCGACCGGCGAGGACAGCCAGACCATCGTCGGTAACAACGCGGCCAATCGCCTCGATGGCGGCAACGACATCGACCGCATTGATGGCGGCGGTGGCGATGACCTGATCGTTCTCGGCGCTGACGACTTCGATACAGCGATCGGAGGCTCTGGAGCTGATCGTTTCGTGCCGCGTGGCACGCCGTCGGGCCTGCTTGGACTCCAGCTGTCCGCTGACGCCATCGCGCACCGTCTGCCCGACTTCAACCCCAGCGAGGGTGATCGCATCGTGCTCCGGCGTTCCGTGTTCGGCCCGCAGGTCGCTCAGTCGACCAGCACGTGGAGCATCGTGCAGTCGACCCGGCCGGTCGCCGCGACCGGGGCGCCGACGCTGCTCATCAACACCGCCACCGGGCTCGTCGCGTTCGATCGCGACGGCACGGGTCGCGCCAACCCCAAGGTGATTGCGCTGCTGCCCCTGGGCACGGCGGTAACACCCAACATCTTCCTGGTGCGCTGACCTGATGCCATCCCGACTTCTTCGCTGGTCCGTGCTTGTTCTCGTACTTGTCGTCGGTCCGGGCGCGGGCGCGGCGATGGCAGTCGTGGCGCGCGTCGAACCCTCAGCACCCAAGCCGGTCGTCCTGCTGAACGGCAACGTCACGCTGACGGGATCGGCAGGCGCATCCGGTGCGCAGCCAACGGCCGTGAGCCCCGATGGGTCCACGTTCTTCGTCGTCTCCAAGCTCGCCGAGCAGAAGCCGGCGGTGTGGCGTGTCGGGACGTTCGGTACCGATCCGGTGCTGACTCGCGGCCAGCTCGCGCCGAGTCGCGTTGATGCGTGGAAGGCGTATGCCGCCGACTTCGGCGGTGTGACGGGCGTCGTGATCGGCGACGACTACAGCGGGGGCGGGGCCCCCGTTGGTCGCGGCTGGGTGGTGTCGTCAGGCGGAACGCGGGTTGTGATCGCACCCTTCAATCCCGACACGCTCCAGCCTGCTGGTGCCGCACTTCAGCTCGACGATCAATACGGGCCGGCCGCCGCCGCGCAGCTGTTGCCCGATCTCAGCCGTCGCAACGCACCGCAGTTGGTCATCGCGACCCGGTCGGTGCCGTATGCGCTGCTCCGCGTGGCGCCCGACAAGTCCAATCACATCGTCGCGTCCACGCGCGCGCCATCCTCCGGCCAGGTGACCGCGCTCACCACCCGGTCCGACGGCACCGTCGTCTACGTGGCGTCGGCTACTCCGGATTCGACGGGCGCGATCGCCTCGTCCATCGTCACGGCCTACGACGCGGCGACACTCACGCCGCTCGGCGATGACGACCTCGCCCTGCCATATCCCGGTCGATTTGACTCCGCCGTCACCAGCCCCGACGGCCGCTTCGGCTACTTCGCACGCTCCAGCACCGTCGTCGACGGAGTTGCGCAGCCCGCGTTGATGGTCAAGGTTGATCTCGCCGCCATGAAAGTCCTCGGTACGGCCACACTGCCGAGCAGTTGGCGCGAAGACGCCACAGCCACGGTGCTTCAGCCGAACGCGCTTGCGATCCAGCCCGACGGCTCGCAGATCATCTACACAACCTACGAGGCCGAAGGCGGCACTGCCGGCATAATTGACGCAGCGACGCTGAAATTCGTGACGTCCAGAACCTGGTACTCCACCGGGCTGGCCAACCTGCACGGAATGAGCTCACCGCTGGCTGATGGCGGTATCGACATGTTCACTGCTGCTATCGACGGCAACGAGGTGACGGGCTCCGCACTCCGTTTTCAAATTGCGCAAATCCCGCGGCAGCTGACCGCCCTGACGGCTGGCACCGGCGGCGGCCTGATCGAGTCGATTCCCGGCGGCGTCCTGTGCGCACCGGGGCTCGACTGTCGCCAGCGCTATCCGAACGGCAGCGTCGTTCAGCTCGTCGCCATCCCGAATCCCGGTGCGGTGTTTCTCGGCTGGTCGGGCGCCTGTACGGGCACCGATGACGACTGCTCGGTCACGATGGATGCGGCAAAGTCGGTGACGGCGAACTTCGGTCCGGCGGATCCGGCCAGGCGTTCGTTCGACGTCCTGGTGGAGGGCAACGGCTCGGTGACGTCGTCGGTTGACGGCAGCGTCTGCACGCGTGCGTGCACGACGTCGCTGTGGCGTGGCCTCGACGTCACGCTCACGGCAACGCCGGCCGTCGGGTACGTGTTCGACCACTGGGAGGGCTCCTGCTCGGGCACCACGTCCACCTGCGAGACGACGATCGACGGCACCAAGGTCGTCGCAGCGGTGTTCACCGCGGTCGCCGCGCCGCCCGAACCAGCGCCGGCCCCGACTCCCGAACCGACTCCTTCGCCCGCGCCGACGCCGTCGCCACTGGTGGGGCCGAGTCCGTCCTCGACGGACCCTGCGGCGGACGTGTCCGGCCCGGTCGCGCTCACCGGGCTCACGATGTCGCGCAAGTCGTTCCGCCCAGGTCAGGGCACGACCATCAAGTACCGCCTCACCCGCGGTGCTCGCGTCTGGATGACGTTCGTCAATCAGGCGAATCCCAAGCTGAAGAAGGTCTACTCGATTCGCTCTGGCCAGGCAGGGGCGGATGCCGGGGCCAACGCGGTATGGATCAGCGGCCGCGTGAAGGGCACGAGTGTCCGGCCCGGGCGCTGGACGGTGACAATCGTTGCGCAGACGTCCTCGGGCTCATCCAAGCCGGTCTCGCGCACGCTCGTGCTTCGGCCCGGCAAGTAGCCTGCCAAACGATCTAGGGAGACCGGCATGACCCGCTCGACCACCACGCATCGCGCTCGGCTGGCCCGTTGTGGCGTCTATGCGCTGATCGTCCTCACCGCCGCACTGGCCGCAGTCGCCGCGGTTCCCTCCGCGGGCGCCTGCACACGGATCTTGTGGAACGACAACGGCGTCGCCGTGATGGCGTCGCGCTCGATGGACTGGTGGGGCTCGTCGCAGGCGAAGCTGCACGTGATGCCGCGCGGTGTGCGGAAGTCGGGGGCGTCGTTCGCCGGCAAGCGCGTCGTAGCGGGGAACCCGGCTGTGTGGACCGCGCGCTACGGCAGTGTGGTCGTGGGCAACTACGACACCGCGGTGTCGGACGGCATGAACGAGCGGGGATTGGCCGCACACGGGCTTTGGCTCTACGCGCAGGACTATGGCGCGCGCGACACGACCCGCCAGGGCATCCAGGTCGGTCTGTGGGTCCAGTACGTCCTGGACAATGCGGCGACCGTGAACCAGGCGATCCGTCTGATGTCGCGCATCCAGCCCGTGGAGGTGGTCCTGGACGGCCACACGATCCGGCTCTCGCTGAGCATCGAGGACCGGTTCGGCGACTCGGCGGTGATGGAGTACCTCGGCGGCGAGCTGGTGGTCCACCACGGGCGCCGGTACCGGGTCGCGACGAACACGGTGCTCGACGACGCGCTGGCCCTGCTGGCGCCGTACGACTTCTCGAACGCGACCCGCAACGACCCCCTGCCGGGCAACACCAACACCCGCGACCGCTTCATCCGCGCGTCGTTCTACAGCGCGTTCTTGAGCAAGACCCGTCCGGCCAACAAGCTGGAGGCGCAGGCCGCCCTGATGTCGGTCGCGCGCAACGTCTCCGACCCCATCGGCGCTCCGGGGGACGAGGTCGGGGAGAACGACGAGACGGACTTCCGCACGCTCGCCGATCTCACCCATCGCGTGTACTTCTTCGAGCTGTCGCGCGGCCTGACGACGCTGCGTACCGATCTGCGCCGGATCGACTTCCGCCCGGGTAGCGGGGTGCGGACGCTCGATCCGCACAGCCCGCGCCTGCACGGCGACGTCTCGGCGCTCTACCGGCCGAGCAGCATCCCAGCCCCAGGGGTGATCGGGTGACGACCAAAGGGCGCGTGGCGGCCGTGGCGCTGTTCGCGGTCCTGGTCGGCAGCGCCCTCGCGACGGCGGTCGGCGGGGCGCCGGCAGCGTCGACCATCACCTTCAGCCGCTACCTCGGCGGGGGGACCGGACACGTCTTCGCGATGGCGCCAGACGGCTCGCACGTCGAGCAGATCACCTTCGGTTCCGGCGTGCAGGCGCACAGCGCGCTGTCGCCCGACGGCACGCGCGTCGTGTACTCGCAGGTGGACTCGAAGAGCTCGTCGATCAACGTCGCGCGCCTTGGTCACGGCGTCGTCACGGTGCTCAACCGCGGGAGCGACTGGAGCCTCGTGCCCAGTTGGTCGCCCGACGGCACGCGGATCGCGTTCACCAGCGATGCCGACGGCAACTACGAGATCTACACGATGGCCGCCGACGGCACCGACGTGCGCCAGCTGACGTTCACTGATCCGCCGGTGCAGCACGTGGGCCCAAAGTACTCGCCCGACGGGACCCTGCTCCTCTACGCGACGGACGAGGACGTGCAGGATCCGGCCACTCAGCAGGATCTCTGGGTCATGCCGTCCGTCGGCGGCACCGGGACGCGCCTGACGCACGGACTCGACAACCGCGAGAGCCGCGGCTGGTCGCCCGACGGCCGGCGCATCGTCACCCAGACGGTGATCGACGGGGTCGGGCAGCTCGTGGTGCTGAACGCCGACGGCTCGGGTGGCCGCCAGATCACGCACTACACAGCGGACACGCCGCGCTTCGAGCCTGGCGGCATCTTCCCGGTGATGCGCGGGGCGGTGACGCCCGCGTGGTCGCCCGACGGCGCCTGGATCGCCTTCGCTGCGAATCCCGACGGCAACTACGACGTGTACCGCATCCGGCCCGACGGCTCCGGTTTAACGCGCGTTACCCGATCGTCGGAACCAGAGCTGTCGATCAACTGGGGTCCGTCCAGAGCAGGCTGAGTAGCACGCACCTAGGCTACGTGCGTGCCTCTGGCGAGTGGTCCGGCAGATTGGGAAAGGCCCGCCCACCTACGAGAACCCGGGCGGCAACGCTGGCATCATCGACATAGCGACGCTGAAGCTCGTGTGGTCCTTGAACTGGTGCGTCACCGGGGCGGCCAACCTGGACGTAATGAGCTCGCCGCTGGCTGATGGCGGTATCGACATGTTCGCCGCCGTGGCTGTGCCGCCCGAACCAGCGCCGACCCCGACTCCTTCGCCCCGGCAAGTAGCCCGTCGCTCTCCCATCGTTTCGCGTCCGCCGCTAGGCTTCCCGTGAATCGCTTGATCAAGCGGTCAGGACTTTGATGAGGAGGCGCAGATGAGCGACTACGCAGTGATCAACCCGGCTACCGGGGAGCACGTCAAGGACTATCCGACGATTACCGACGCCGAGCTGGCGAACGCCGTCGCCCTGGCGCAGAAGACGCATGACGAGTGGTCGCGCAAGACGACCGTCAAGGAGCGCGCCGAGATGGTGCGCAAGGTCGGCGATCTGCACACCGAGCGCCGCGAGGAGCTGGCCGACATCATCGTGCGCGAGATGGGCAAGCCGCGCGAGCAGGCCCTCGGCGAGATCGACTTCTGCCAGGCCATCTACGAGTACTACGCCGACAACGCCGAGAAGTTCATGGCGGACGAGTCCGTCGAGCTGTCGTGGGGCGAGGGCTCCGCGGTCGTCAAGCGCCGCTCGATCGGCGTGATCCTCGGGATCATGCCGTGGAACTTTCCGTACTACCAGGTGGCGCGCTTCGGCGGCCCGAACCTGATCATCGGCAACACCGTGTTGCTGAAGCACGCACCGCAGTGCCCCGAGTCGGCTGCCGCGATGGAGCAGATGTACCTCGATGCGGGCTTCCCGGCCGGCGCCTACGTGAACATCTACGCGACGAACGCCCAGGTTGAGACGCTGATCGGCGATCCGCGCGTCCAGGGTGTGTCGGTCACCGGGTCGGAGCGCGCCGGCGCCGCCGTCGCCGAGATCGCGGGCCGCAACCTCAAGAAGGTCGTGCTCGAGCTCGGCGGTTCGGATCCGTTCATCCTGCTGTCGACCGATGATCTGGATTCCGTCGTCGAGTCGGCTGTCGCCGCGCGCGTCGACAACGCCGGCCAGGCCTGCAACGCAGCCAAGCGCTTCGTTGTCGCGCAGGACCTGCACGACGACTTCCTCGGCAAGTTCTCCGCGGCACTGGCGGCCGTCGAGACGGGCGACCCGACGTCGGACGAGTGTGCGATGGGCCCGCTGTCGTCGACCCTCGCGGCCGATCGACTCGAGGAGCAGCTCAAGCGCGCAGTCGCAGCCGGCGCCACGCTGGTCGGTGGCGAGCGCTCGGGCAACTACTTCACGGCAGGCGTGCTGACGGGCGTCAAGCCCGGCAACCCCGCCTTCCATGAGGAGCTGTTCGGCCCGATCGCGATCGTGTTCGGTGTGGCCGATGAGAACGAGGCGATCAGCCTCGCCAACGACACGCCGTACGGCCTCGGCTCGTATCTCTTCACGACCGACGCCGCCCAGGCGGAGCGCGTTGCCGACCAGATCGAGGCCGGCATGGTCTTCGTCAACCTCGTCGGTGCCGACGCGCCGGAGCTGCCGTTCGGCGGCGTCAAGCGCTCTGGCTTCGGCCGCGAGCTCGGCCGCTTCGGCGCCGAGGAGTTCGTCAACCGCAAGATGATCCGCATCGGCTGATGCGACCAAGGGGGGCGGGGCCGGAGACGGCCTCGCCCCTTCAGCGGCGCGGCGGTGGCTCCACGCCGATGGCGATGCGCACGACGTCGGCCACCTGCTCTACCGTCGTCGTCGCGGCGATGCCCCAGCGCGCTATCAGTCGCTCCCTCGCAATGGAACGCAATTGGAGCGGAAGCGCGTAGGAGTCGCGACGCAGACCGCCTTCACCCGCTGGGATACAGATTGCGCCGTGGTGCTGGCGATCCGTCGAGGTCAGCGGCACGACGATCGCCATTCCCTGCCGGCTTGCGCTCATTCGCGTGACGCTGATGACGAGCACGGGTCGTATGCCGGCCTGCTCGTTGCCGCGGACCGGGTCGAGGTCCGCGAGCCAGACCTCACCGCGTCGCGCTCGGGGGAATGTCATCTGGCTCGAGGGGGTAGGGCTCGCGTGCGAGGGCGTACAGCTCGTCGGCATGTTCCTCATCCCAGGCCACAATCGCCTCGAGCAGTTCCTCATCCTCGGAACGGCGCATGACACGCTCGAGCAGTTCAGCGGCGGTAACGCCTTCGAGTTCGGCGCGCCGTGCGATCTCAGCCCGGGTCTCGGGATAGACGCGTACGGTGGTAGTGGTTCGCGGAGCCATGGTGTCGAGCATAGGTGTAATCAGTAGTGGATGCAACGTGATGCGCGAGCGACACGAGCGCACCGCGATGCGCCGGCTGCGCGCGGCCCTCGGGCCCGGTGCGCCAGACCGTTCGCCTATCGTCCCGGGTATGAGCTTCATCGAATCCAACCTCCCCCTCGACGACTTCCCGCTGGCGCGCGGTGGAGTGCTTCGGGACGCGCAGATCACCTACCGCGTCCACGGTGAGATCGAAGGCGGGGAGGCGATCATGCTGCCCCACATGTACTCGGGCAGCATGGACTCGATGGCCGGGTTCCTCGCGCCCGACGGGCCGATCGATGCCGACGCCTGCGCGGTGATCACGCCGGCGATGCTCGGCGCCGGTGCTTCGACCTCGCCGACGAACGCGCATCCCGACCAGCGGGGTGTGGCCTTCCCGGCGCTCGCCACGGCCGATGACGTCGCCGTGCAGAAGGCGCTGCTCGATCACCTCGGCGTCTCCCGGCTGCGGCTGCTGGTCGGCTTCTCGATGGGCGCCCAACAGGCGCTGCGCTTCGCCGTCACGTACCCCGAGATGGTGCAGCGCCTCGTGCTGATCGCGGGCACCGCCCGCACCACGGCCTACGGTCGCATCGTCGCGCAGTCGCTCGGCGAGGCGATCACCGGCGGCCCCGGCTGGCGCGTGGATGGCGATGCGCTCGAGGGGCGGCATCGCCACGCGCGGCTGATGAGCATCCTCGGCGCCACGCACGAGGCGTTCCTCCCGCACCGGATCGCCGAGGCCGGCGTGGAGGACCACGAGGCCTTCATCCGCGAGATCTTCGAAGCCGATTACGGCAGCCAGGATGCCAACAACCTGCTCTGCCAGATCGAGCGCTGGCACGGTGCCGACGTCGCCGACGGTGGCGATCTGGTCCGCGCGCTGGCCCGCGTGACGTGCCGGACCGACGTCATCGCCCTTGCGGGCGACCGCCTGTTCCCCCCGGAGGAGGTCGTCGAGCAGGCGCGCCTGCTACCGGACTGCGAGGTTCACGTGGTGGGCTCGGCGTGGGGGCACTACGCGATGGGTGGCTTCGACGCCGCCGACATCGCCGCCGTGCACCGTGTGATCACGGACGCGCTGGCCTAGCCCGACGGCTCGAGGGCGAACCAGCCCTCGCGGACGTCGAGCGTGAGGCGGTAGTGATCGAGGAAGCCCTCCTGGCCGAGCAGGCCGAAGGGTGAGTGCCACCCACGGCAGAACCACACGGTTGTTGGCAGCGTGCCGGCGACGGTCGTCATCGTGACCTGCGCGGGGCATGCCTTCACGATCTGGCCGCCGAGCCCGAGCTGGATGCCGTCGGCGGCGTCCATATCGAAGCCGATGAGGTTCGCCATCCAGCCGGGCAGCCTCGTCCGCGACGTCCCGGTGTCGATCAGGCATGGCAACGAGGCAGCCGGATGACGCTCGATGGCTACGCCGATCATCGGCCGGCGCAGCCCACTGCCATCTTCCGGCAGCTGCCCGAAGCCGATGCGCCTCAATCGATGCACCAGACGGCGTCGGCAAACGACGGACGCGCGTGCGGGTCGGGAATGTGGCGGAATGCGTGGGCGTCCGCACCTGTTCGGCGCAGACGGCGTGCGAGTACCTCGGGATTCGCGTCGGAGTCCACGACTTCACCGGTGCGGGATAGCGCCACCCAGCGCCCGACGTACGCGCGGAAGAGCTCCTCCTGTGTCGGGACGGGACGCAGGTTGACGAGCTGCTCGACCAGCGCGTGGTGCGCGGGGGTGAGGGTGTAGCGGTCGTCGGCCTGCTCGACGATGCTCGCCGCCTGCAGCTGGCGCAGCGCGGTCGAGGCCGCCGACTTCGCGCACTGCGCGGCGCGGGCCAGCTCGGACACGGTGCCAGGCGCGATCAGCAGTGCCTCCAGCACGCGCACGCGGGCACGGCTGCCGAGCAGGTGCTCGGCGGGTGTTCGCACTTCAAGAACGTCCATGGACAAGATTCTAGTCTACGCTGCGTCGGGCGTCAGGTGCTCCTGCCGGCCGGGACTACGGCCAGCACCAGGCCAGAACTCCACGGTCGCTCCGCTCGCCCTCCACTCGTCCGCGGACCGATCGGCCCGTCGCCGCTCCGTCAGGGGGCGGCGACGACCAGCGTGGTCGTCGCCGGCGTACCGACAGCCTGCTTGCCGGTCGGCGTGACGTTGACCTTCCACTGGCCTGCCAGCACATTCACGTTGCAGACGACCTGCACGGAGTCGCCGAGGCACTTGGCGGCGAAGACCCGCCCGGTGCTCTGGCGGATCGCGCTGATGCGGTACTCGACGCCGGGCATCGGCGCGAGCGTGGCGGTGATCGTGGTGTCGTTGACGGTGTAGACCGGAGCCGGGGCGGGAAGCGGGCGGATCACGGTCGCCTTCGAGCGGATCTGGTACGTCTGGGGCGCCAAGTTGCCGTCGGGGTCGACGGTGGAGAAGCCGACGAGGTAGAGGAACTGGTACTCCGTCTCCTCTTTGTGGACGCGCCCGCCGAGGGTGAACGTCGTCGCGGCCGTCGTCGTGTTGATGTTGCGGAACGCGCGGTTGCAGCCGAGCGACGAGAGCGGTGCGGGGTTCGTGTTCGCCACCTTGTCGGGGCAGATCCATGCCTCACTGGTGAAGGCCATCTGCGTCGTGGTCGGCGCGAGCGTCCACGGCAGCGGCAAGTAGGAGACCGGGGCGCCGGCGTAGACGGGCGACGTCAGCGTCGGTGCGCCGGCGGCGACCGGATTGAGCGGGTAGATGGCGGTCTCGACCCAGGTGATGCCCGTCACGAGTGCGTCGCCCTTGGCGAGCGTGGCGGACTCCTGGATGGCGAGGAACTTGCCGTTCTGGGCGAGCGGCACGGCCAGCTTGACCGTCTGCCCTTGGCGCACGTTGCGCGTGCCGATCTGCACGCAGGTGGCCGTGCCGTTGGTGTTGTCGGCGCGGACGGACGGGGCCACCGTCTTCGATGTCAGCTCGCAGGCGAAGATCGTCAGTGTGGGCTGGCCGATGACCGTCTGTCCGGGCACGTGGATGTCCTCGATCTTGACGGTCGTGGCGCGGCCGGCCTGCGCGTACATCGTCGCCCCGTAGAGCACACCGGTCTTCCAGAGGCTGCCGACGGCGAGCGGCTTGAGCGTCATGCCGCCTTGCAGCTTGGCCTGCTGCTGGGCGCCGGCGAGCGGTGCCAGCACGGCGAGGAGGGCCAGGGCGGTGAGGATGATCGGCAAACGGCGCATGGACGCAGGGTACTCGTCGGTCCTGTCGGAGTGGGGCGCCGCGTACCGTCGGACGACGGTATTCTGAAGACATGAGCCGCAAGACAAAGCACGGGGACGTAGCGCCGAAGCTCGAGTCGGCGGAAATTGCCGCGTTCGAAGCGGATGAGGCGCTCGACGGCGCGCGCGGCGAGCTGCTCAATTCTGTGCGCGACGTGCTGACGGGGGCCGGACGCGACGACGTGGCGACGGTTGCCCGTTGGTTGCAGGCGGTCGCGGCTGAGACCTCGCCGGACGACACCGTCGCACTCGGCCGGGAGTTGGCCGAGGCGGACGAGCTCGTCTACGGCACGCCGCCGGGCCATCCGGACGACGTGCTCGTCGAAGGTTGGCGCGATGCCGTCTACCCGTACGCGAACCTGATGACGCGTAAGGCGTACGAGCGGGAGAAGTACCTCCTGCAGGTCGAGCTGCTCAAGTTGCAGGCGTGGGCGAAGGACACCGGTCAGCGCATCGTGATCCTGTTCGAGGGACGCGACGCCGCCGGCAAGGGCGGCTCGATCAAGCGCTTCACCGAGCATCTCAATCCGCGCAGCTCGCGCGTCGTCGCGCTCGAGAAGCCGACCGACGAGGAGCGCGGGCAGTGGTACTTCCAGCGCTACGTCCAGCACCTGCCCACGCGGGGCGAGCTCGTCCTGTTCGACCGCTCGTGGTACAACCGGGCCGGCGTCGAGCGCGTGATGGGCTTCTGCTCCGAGCAGGAGTACGCGGAGTTCATGCAGCAGGCGCCGGAGTTCGAGCGGCACCTCGTCCACAGCGGGGTGCACCTGGTCAAGTTCTGGTTCTCGGTCAGCCAGGAGGAGCAGCAGCGCCGCTTCGCCGAGCGTGAGCGCCATCCGCTGAAGCAGTGGAAGCTCTCGCCGATCGACCTCGAGTCGCTCGACAAGTGGGACGAGTACACCGAGGCGAAGGAGGCGATGTTCCTGCACACCGACACCGCCGAGGCGCCGTGGGTCGTGGTCAAGTCCGACTGCAAGAAGCGGGCGCGCCTCAACGCCATGCGCTACGTGCTGCACAGCCTGCCGTACACGAACAAGGATCTCGGCCGAATCGGCTCGCTCGATCCGTTGATCGTCGGCCGTGCCAACGTGGTCTACGAGGGCGGCGCAAGCCACGGGCCCGCGATCCTCTGAGCCGCCGTTCGGCTAGTGCAGGATCACCTTCAGCACGACCAGCAGCAGGCCGAGCGAGACGTTGATGCCGACGGCGAGGGCCGTGTGACGACGTGAGAGTTGCGCGGCGCGCGCGACGACGATGCCCCACGCGACCAGGCCGACGAAGCAGATCAGGATGCCGATGTCGGTGGCGAGCGTCTCGCCGATGATGCCCAGCATCGCCAGGATCAGCGGGGCCGCGGGAGACAGGCTGGCCTGGACGAGCGGCCACTCCTCGGTCAGCGCCTTGCGGATCTTGTGCGCGTCGATGTGCTCGCCGTGACGCACGACCCGGCGCATCACGGCGACGTGGGCGTGGGCGAGCCAGAAGACGATGCCGGTGCCGATCACCGTCAGGAACACGGTGCCGGCCCCACCGGCCGAGGCGATCAGGATCGAGGCGGCGAGGATCGTGCCGTAGACGGCACTGGCCGCGTCGCCGTCCTGCGACGCGCCCGTGAGGGCCCAGCGCAGTAGGACGGAGTCCTTGGCGGCATCGTCGAGGTCGAGTGGCGCGCCGGGCATCGAGTCGGGATCGTGCATGCCAGCGAGGGTACCGGTGCGTCTACGTGGAGCGCTGCGGTGCACAGCAGCCCGGGGCCGCCTCGGCTTCGCCGCCAGCGACCAGCGGAATGGCCGCCGGCACGTCAGGGCTCCACGCGCAGCGGAAGCCCTGGTGCCCGGTCGAGCTCTCAGCGGTGTTGCCGGTGCGGGCGGAGACGCGGTAGCGGTCGCAGTACGAGCGGTGGCAGAGGAACGAGCCGCCGCGGATCGCCATCACGTCGTCGCCGGCGGCCGGGTTGAAGCGGTCGCGCGTCCACTCCCAGACGTTGCCGCTGGTGTTGTGCAGGCCGTAGTCGTTCGGCGGGAAGGCATCGACGGGGCAGGTGCCGCGGTAGCCGTCTTCGCCGGTGTCCTCCTCCGGGAACGTGCCCTGCCAGATGTTGCAGCGGTGCTCGCCGTCTGGCGTGAGCTCCATGCCCCACGGATAGCGCTGCTGCACGAGGCCGCCGCGCGCCGCGGCCTCCCACTCGGCCTCGCTCGGCAGGCGCAGGCCTGCCCACGTGCAGTAGGCGAGTGCGTCGAGCACGGCGACGTGGACGACGGGGTGGTCCATGCGGCCCTCGAGGTTCGACTGCGGCCCCTCGGGGTGTCGCCAGTCGGCACCTTCGACCTTGCGCCACCAGGGCGCGGCGGCGGCGGCCTGCGTCAGCTCGAAGTCGTCGGGTAGGAAGTTGACGAACACGAACGACCAGCCCCACTGCTCGGCAACGGTGTCCCAGTCGGTGTCGTCGACGAAGGCGGCGAAGCGCTCGTTGGACACGGCATGCGTGTCCATCCAGAACGGCGCCAGCTCGAGCTCGCGGATGGGGCCTTCCCAGTCGCCTTCACGGGCGCGCTCGTCCTCGTTGCCCAGCAGATAGCGCCCACCGGGAATGGGCCTCAGCTGCGCGCCGTGCGCGGTGGGTGGAAGGGGCGCGGGCATGGCTTCAGCGCCACGCAGTGGCGAAGGAGCGCTCGATACGCTCGACGGTCTGGCCCTCGCTTGCCTCGCTGGCGGCCTTGGCCGCCACCCAATCGGGATCGGCCTGAAAGGCGGCCCAGGTTGCATCCAGCTGCGCCTGGTCCTGCCAGAGGCAGACGTAGACGAACACATCCCCATCGTCGCGATCCACCCAGAAGCGATCGATCTCCACGCCATGGCGGTCGAACAGGGGCAGCACGACCTCGTCGAAGCGCATCAGCACGGCGGCGCGCTTGCCGGGGGTGCAGACGTAGCGGCGGATCTCGTACAGCATCAGGGGAACTCCGGATCGGGTCGTCGCCGCGCGGGCGCAACACCGCAATCATACGGGGGCGATGAACCTCTCCTACCGCCAGCGTGTCCTCGTCATGGTCGTCCTGCTCGCCGTCTTCATGGCGGGCCTCGCGATCTCCAACACCGTCAATCAGGTGCTCGGCATCGGCATCTGCGCCGTCGCGTTCGTATTGACGGCGCTGGTCGTACTGGGGCTCAATCGGGCGCGGTAGGCGCTGGTCGACTCAGCGGATTGTCAGCGTCGCCTGCGTGATCGCGAAACCGTCGAAGGGATTGGCCAGCGGCGAGGTCGTGTAGTACAGCTGGAACGTGTTCCTCTTGCCGGCGGTGAAGCCGGTGGGGTCGAGTGCGTTGACCTTCAGCGACGACACGGACTTGGTGCCGAACGTCCACTTGAGGCCGTCGGTGCTGCGGCCGACGAGCAGGCGCTGCGGCGGGTTGCCCGGCGTGGTTGACGAGATCGCCAGCCATGCGCCCTGCTTCGCCTGCAGCACCTCGAAGTCGACGAGCCCGCCGGTGGTGCGGCGGCCCGGATCGGCGGTGAACGCCGTACCCGTCGCGTCGGTGGCCGTGGCGCTGCGCGTGAACTCCGGTCCGTTGCCGGAGTCCGTCCAGTACAGGCGCACGCGTCCGTTCGGCATCAGCACGGCGTCCGGCACGCCCCACGCCTTCTTCATCATCGGCGCGCTGAACCCGGTCGGCGTCGAGGGGCCGAGGGTGAGGCCATCGGCTGCGATGGTGGCCGAGCCGAGCTCCTGTGTCTGCGTCGTGGGGTTCAGCTCCTTGAAGTACGCGCGGCGCGAGCCGTCGGCGAGCACGACGATCGTCACGTCGGTGCGGAATGGGATCACTCCGACGCGGGTGCAGGCGCCTGCGCGCGAGCACAGATCCATCGCCGTGCCACCCTCGGCCGCGTAGTACAGCCGGACCGAGCCGTCGGCCTGGCGCTCCGCGAATGGGCTGACCCCGCCGAGCCCGAGGGGCTTCTGCTGGGTCAGCGTGCCGGTCGGAGCGGTCGTCGCCGCGTGGGCGAGGGGGGCAAGGGCGAGCGTGCCGACGATGATGGCGGCGCAGAGAAGACGATGCATGCGGAGACGGTACGAGCCTCGCGCCAGCACGTCAACCGGCCGGCGCCGCCGTCGGTCTCAGGCTGCCGCGAGCGCGTCGGCTGCGGCCTGTGTCCTGTACGTGCGTGCCGTGTTGGTTGGGGCTAGCCCGTGACGGGTTGTGGTGGCAGTGTGGTGGCTGCGGGTCGTGGTGTGCGGATCTTGAATGTCTTGGTCGCGGGTGTGCCACTGATGCCGTGCTGGGTGGGGGTGATCTTGACGAGCCAGGTGCCGGCCTTCTTCAGGCGGATGGTGCAGGTGGCGGTGCGCTTCTGTGTCTTCTTGTTGGTGGTGACTTTGCAGGTGCCGCGTGCGGTGCGGGTGGTGCGGGTTTGGAGGCGTTGGGTCGTGTTGGTGGTGGCGGTGATCGTGTACGTCACCCCTACGGTGGGGGTGAAGCGACCGGTGATTCTGCGAGTGTCGCGGGACCAGCGGATACCGGTCGGTTTCGCAGGCAGGGCCGACGCTGCAACGAGCGACACAGCTGAGGGTGCAGCTGATGGCACTTCTGATGGCGTTACCGTAGGAGCACAGGTCGACCACTGGTCTGACACCACACCATCAGTACCAATCGCAGCTAGATAGTTTCGCGGTAGAGCGGGATCATTGATTGTGGTGAAGTAGCCGCCGAGGTAGACCGTCGAGCACGACACTGCAATCGCCTGCACGGCGCCGTTCGCGTTTGGGTTCCAGTTGGGGTCAAGGGATCCATTAGTAAAGACGGCGGCCGCGTAGTTACGCTGAGTAGCTCCTGGAGTGGTGCAGTCCGTAGGATCGGAGGCACCCAGGCACGTGAAGTCGCCGCCGAGGTA
>CAJCBN010000450.1 GCA_903960645.1 uncultured Actinomycetes bacterium
GTCGATCTCGACAGCATGGACGGAGCGGCGCGGCGAGGTGGAGTCGACAGCGGTGCGGATGATCGAGGCCCTTCGCTCGCGAAGCGGCCCGATGGCCGATGCGCCGCCGCCGGACGATGCGGCGCTCACCGCCGCGATCGCGTCGCTCGAGGGCGACTTCGACACGCGCTGGGGCGGGTTCGGGTCGGCCCCGAAGTTCCCGCCATCGATGCTCCTCGAGTTCCTCCTCCGAGAGGCAGCCCGCACGCGCAGCCTCGAGGCCATCACGATGGCCGAGTGGACCCTCACCGCCATGGCGCGCGGGGGCATCTACGACCAGCTCGGCGGCGGGTTCGCCCGCTACTCCGTCGACACCGAGTGGGTCGTGCCGCACTTCGAGAAGATGCTCTACGACAACGCGCTCCTCCTGCGCGACTACGCGCACTGGTGGCGCCTGACCCAGTCGCCGCTCGCCGAGCGGGTGGTTCGCGAGACGGCAGAGTTCCTCCTGCGCGAGATGCTCACCCCGGAGGGCGCGTTCGCCTCGGCGCTCGATGCCGACAGCGAGGGCGAGGAGGGCCGCTTCTACTCGTGGACAGTGGCTCAGCTCATCGAGGTGCTCGGCAACGAGGACGCCGCGTGGGCCGCGGCAGTGTTCACGGTGACGCCGGAGGGCACCTTCGAGCACGGCGCATCGACCCTGCAGCTGCCGCAGGACCCAGACGACTGGGAGCGGTGGGCCCGGGTTCGGGCAGCGCTCATGGCCGCGCGTGATGGGCGGGTGCGTCCCGGGCGCGATGAGAAGGTGGTCGCCGAGTGGAATGGCCTCGCGATCGCAGCACTCGCCGATTCGGGCGCGCTCTTCGACGAGCCCGGCTGGATCGCCGCCGCCGTAACCGCGGCCGAGGTCATCACGAGCGTGCACCTCGGGGCGAGCCGGCCGGGGCGACTTTCGCGTACCTCGCGCGATGGCCACCCGGGACGAAACGACGGGGTGCTGAGCGACTACGGCGGCGTCGCCGAGGGCTTCATCGCGCTGTTCCAGGCGACCGGCGACGCGCGCTGGCTCGAGGGGGCCGGGCAGTTGATCGACGTTGCCATCGATCATTTCGGGGACGGCGACGGCGGGTTCTTCGACACGGCCGACGATGCGCAGGTGCTGGTGCGCCGGCCTCGCGACCCGGCCGACAGCGCTGAGCCGTCCGGCTGGTTTGCCATCGCGAATGCCTGCGTCTCCTACTCGGCCCTCACCGGCCAGCCGAGCTACCGGTCGGTGGCCGAGCGAGCCCTGGGCGTCGCAACCCTCGCCGCGCAGCGCTCACCCCGAGCGGCTGGCTCAGGGCTCTCGACGGCCTCGGCGCTGCTCGCGGGCCCGCTGGAGATCGCCGTGGTCGGCGAGCCGGGTGCCGCAGACACTGCTGCACTTCGCCGGATCGCGTTCGGGTCGACCTCGCCGGGCGCCGTCATCGCGGTCGGGCTGGGCGGCGAGGTGCCGCTGCTGCGCGACCGGCCGCTCGTCGACGGCGGCGCTGCGGCGTACGTGTGCCAGGGGTTCGTCTGCCAGCGCCCAGAGACGTCGGCCCAAGCACTCGCCCAACTCGTCCAGACCCACCCGGCCTTCCTCCCGCTGACGTGAGCCGCCGCAGGAGGTCTCGAACCGGACGATGGTCAGGGAATGTAGTACA
>CAJCBN010000451.1 GCA_903960645.1 uncultured Actinomycetes bacterium
CGCTTGTCCGAAGGGGTCAGACGCCTTTGATGCACTCCGCCACGATTTGGACTTCTCCCTTCGCCGCCTCTGGGCTCCATGCACCAAAGGCGTCTGACCCCGGAATGGCCGAAGCGCGGCACCGACTGACATCCCTTCGGAGGATCGCCGCTCTGCCGCGCGCGGATCGCTACCCTGCGCTTATGGCGGAAATGGTCTCCACGAATCAGTTCAAGAACGGCATGCACATCGATGTCGACGGCACGACGTATCGCATCGTCGAGTTCCAGCACGTCAAGCCCGGCAAGGGTGGGGCGTTCGTGCGGACCAAGCTGAAGAACTTCGACAACGGCTCGGTCGTGGATCGCACCTTCCGCGCCGGCGAGAAGTTCCAGCGCATCCTCACGAGCGTCGCCGACATGCAGTTCCTCTACGACGACGGCACCGACGTCGTGATGATGGACACGGAGACGTACGAGCAGGTCGCGCTCAAGCGCGCCATGTGCGAGGACGACCTTCGCTGGCTCAAGGAGGGCGATACGGTGCAGCTGCTCAGCGTCGACGACAAGCCCTCGTCGCTCCAGCTGCCCTCGTCCGTTGAGCTCGCCGTCACCGCGACGGAGCCCGGCGTCAAGGGCGACACCGTGTCGAACGTCATGAAGGCCGCGACCCTCGAAACCGGCGCAGTGGTGCAGGTTCCGCTGTTCGTCAACGAGGGCGATCGCGTCAAGGTCGACACGCGCGAGGGCAAGTACATCTCGCGCGCATAGCGCTCCGGGTTGTTCGGACGCTAACCTTTTGAGCTGATGGCCCGTCTCGTCGACACCACGCTGCGGATCCTCGCGCAGGAGCCGATTGCCGGCCGCGTCCCCGCTTCGCTCCAGTTCGAGGCCTGCGAGCTGCTCGACAGCGCCGGGTTCCACGTGCTCGAGGTGACCGGTGGTGGCTGCTTCCAGACCGCCGTCCAGCGCGGCACGGAGAGTCCGTGGGAGCGCATCCGCAACCTCAAGCGCCGCGCCACGCGGACGCCGCTCGGCATGGCACTGCGCGGGCGCTTCCTCGTCGGCACCCAGCCGGCTGAGCAGGATCTGATCCGCCGTTTCGTCGACAGCGCTGCCGAGTCGGGCATTGCGGTCTTCCGCATGCACGACCCGATGAACGATCCGGAAGATCTCGTCGGGCCGATCGAGGCTGTGCGCGAGACCGGTGCCCGCCTGCATCTCGGCCTCGTCTACGACGAGCACCCCGAGGGCGCCTCGCGGATGCTGGCCCGTGCCGCCGAGCTGGCCGCGCTTGGCGCCGACCGCCTGCTGCTGCTCGATCCCGCCGGTGCGCTCGACCCCTCGCAGACCGGACCGCTGATCACACAGCTGCGCGACGCCGCGAAGATTCCCGTCGGCCTCTACCCGCAGGGTCCGGGCGGCACCTCGCTCGCCGTCGCGATTGAGGCCGCCCGCGCCGGCGCCGATCCGATCTCCGTCGCCACCTACTCCCTCGCCGTCTCCGGCCACCGCACCAGCTCCGAGCTGCTCTGTCAGGCGATCGACGGCCTCGGGCTCGAGTCGGGCATCAACCAGGGGATCCTCTGGGAGGTCGCCGAGCTGCTCGACCGCGCCCTCTTCGCCGACACCACGTTGCCGCCGCCGCTGTCGGCGCACGTCTCACTTCTGGCCGCCATCAAGGGCGTGCCGGCCGGTCTCGTGTCCGGCGTCGATGGCCGCCTCGAGGCGATTGGCGCCCGTGATCGCCTCGCCGAGGTGCTCGACGAGGTCCAGCGCGTGCGCGAGGACCTCGGCACCCCGCCGGCGGCCTCGCCGCTCGGTGACGTGATCGCCCGCCAGGCCATTGACCACGTGCTCGAGGGACGCCGCTGGCACGCCATCGACGGCGACATGCGCGCGCTGATCCGCGGCGAGTGGGGCCGTCCGCCGGCCGCCATGAACCCCGAGGTGGTCGCTCTCGCCGAGGCTGGCCACGGCGGTCCGTCCGCTGCGTCCGTGCCGTCCGACATGGCAACGGCCCGTGCCGAGGTCGGCGAGCTCGCCACCTCCGAGGAGGAGCTCTGCCTCGTCGCGCTGTTCGGCGAGGATGCCGTCCCGCTGCTTGAGCGCCTGCGCGGCCGCCACCAGGCGATCGCCACCGGCGTCACCAACGACGAGGAGGAGCGCATTCGCGGCCTCGTCGACCTGCTCGAGGAGACCGGGCTCGGCGAGCTCGAGATCGAGGAGGGCGGCATCCGCATCTCGCTTCGCCAGCAGGCGCCCGTGCAGCAGATCGTCGCCGCTGCGCCCGCCGCCGCTGCTGCCCCCGCCGCTGCGCCGGCCGCGCCGAGCGGCGCGCAGATCACGAGCCCGATGGTCGGCACCTTCTACCGCTCGCCCGGTCCGGGCGAGCCGGCCTTCATCGAGGAGGGCGCGCGGGTCGAGGTCGGCCAAGTGCTCTGCGTCCTCGAGGCGATGAAGCTCTTCAACGAGTTCAAGTCGGAGACCGCCGGCACGATCCGGCGGGTCCTCGTCGAGGACGCCACCGCCGTCGAGTTCGGCCAGCCGCTGTTCGAGCTCGACCCCAGCGGGGCGTAATGCTGCGCCGCTGCCTCGTCGCGAACCGGGGCGAAATCGCCGTCCGGATCATCCGCGCCTGCCATGAGCTCGGCATCGAGGCCGTCGCCGTGCACTCGACCGCGGATAAGGACGCCATGCATGTCCGCATGGCCGATCACGCCGTCCAGATCGGGCCGCCGCAGGCCTCCGAGTCGTACCTGCGCGTGGATCGCCTGATCTCCGCGGCGCTGACGACCGGCTGCGATTCGATCCATCCCGGTTACGGGTTCCTGTCCGAGAGCACCGAACTGGTGCGCGCCTGCGCTGAGCACGACCTCGTCTGGGTCGGTCCGGCTGCCGAGGTCATCGAGACGATGGGCGACAAGGCCGTGGCCAAGGACACGATGCGCGCCGCCGGGCTGCCGCTGGTGCCTGGCTCGGGCGGACGTCTAGCTGGCCCGGAAGAGGCCGAGACGGTGGCCGGTGAGGCCGGCTACCCCGTGCTGCTGAAGGCCGCGGCCGGCGGCGGCGGCAAAGGCATGCGGCTCGTCCACGAGCCCGCCCAGGTCCGCGACGCCTTCCTCGCCGCCAGTGCCGAGGCCGACGCCGCCTTCGGCGATGCCGGCATGTACCTGGAGAAGGCCGTCATCGACGCGCACCACATCGAGATCCAGGTGATGGGCGATGGGCGGGGCGGGGGCATCATCCTCGGCGAGCGCGAGTGCTCCATCCAGCGCCGCCACCAGAAGTTGATCGAGGAATCGCCGTCGCCGTTTTTGTCGGCTGGCACGCGCGAGCAGATGATGACCGCCGCCCGCGATGCCGTCGAATCGCTCAAGTACGCCGGTGCCGGCACGATCGAGTTCCTGGTCGGCGACGACCAGTCGTTCTACTTCATGGAGATGAACACCCGCCTGCAGGTCGAGCATCCGGTGACCGAGGTCGTCGCGGGCTTCGACCTCGTGCAGGCGCAGTTGCTCGTGGCCGGTGGCGAAGCGCTGCCCGAGTGGAGTGAGGCCGAGAACCGCGGCCACGCCATCGAGTTCCGCATCAACGCCGAGGATCCGCGGCACGGCTTCCGCCCGGCACCCGGCCGTGTCGAGCGCTTCCGTCCGGCGCTCGGCCCGGGCATCCGCATCGACACGTTCATGGAGGACGGCGCCTCCGTGCCGCCGTTCTACGACTCGATGATCGCCAAGCTGATCGTCTCCGGCCCCGACCGCGCGTCGGTGCTCGCCCGCTCGGCGCGCGCGCTCGACGAGTTCGAGATCGTCGGCATTCCCACGACGCTGCCTCTGCTGCGCGAGATCGTTGACGAGCCGCGCTTCCGGGCCGGGCGCTACACCACGACGTACATCGAAGAGGTCGGCAACGACCTGACCACGCTCGGGGAGGCATAGCCCATGGCAGCAGCGGCGGAACTCAAGGACGCCGACGGGTCCCGACGCCAGTCGCGGCGTGCGGCCGTGATGCTGCTCTACCAGGAGGACATCACTGGCCACCCGATGGCCGACATCGTCGCCCAGCATGAGCGCGATGCCGCGCGCCCGTTGCCCGTCTACGCACGCGGCCTGATCGACGGCGTGCATGAGCAGCAGCCCCGGCTCGACACGGAGCTTGACGCGCTGGCCGAAGGCTGGAGCATCGAGCGCATCGCGCCGGTCGAGCGCGCCGTGCTGCGCGTCGGCCTGCTCGAGCTCGACGAGGACGACCCGCCGGCGGCGGTGGCGATCGCCGAGGCCGTCGCACTCGCCCGCCGCTACGCCTCGCCGGAGGCCGGGGCGTTCGTCAACGGCATCCTCAGCGCCGCGGCCCGCACGCGCGGCAAGGGGCGGTAATCTGCCTGTCATGACCGAGGTCGATCCCTTCGACGAGCTCGTCGCCCGGCTCGAGGCGGCCCGCACGCGGCTCGATGCCGTGGAGACGCCCGACGACGCGGTGACGGCGCTTGAGGATCTGCAGGAGACGGCGCGCGAGATCTCGTCAGAGATCGACCGGCGACGCCGGGCGCTCGCGGATGAGCGCGGTGATGGACAGCTCGACCTTCTCTGAGTCGCCCGACCTTGAGCGTCTACGGGCGCTCGTCGAGGGCGCGCTGCGTGGACCTGTCGACGCGTTGATCACCGAGCGCGGCGAGCTCCAGCGCTTCGGCGAGGCCCTCCGCTACCCACTCGGCGCGGGCGGCAAGCGGCTGCGCCCCGTGCTGCTCCTCGCGACGGTCGAGGCGCTCGGCGGCGAGCTCTCCCGCGGACTCCCTGCGGCCTGTTCGCTCGAGCTGGTGCACACCTTCTCGCTCGTTCACGACGACCTGCCGGCCCTCGATGACGACTCGCTGCGGCGCGGCCTGCCGACCACCCACGTGGCCTACGGCGAGGACATCGCGATCCTCGTCGGCGACGGCCTGCTGGCCTTGGCTTTCCGGGTGATCGCCGAGGGCGTGGGCGTGTCGGCCGAGACTCGGCTCCAGCTCGTCCACGAGCTGGCGGCGGCGACGGACGGCATGGTCCGCGGCCAGTACCTCGACCTGCACCCGATCCCAGAGCCCGACGAGGCCTGGGTGCGCCGGATGTGCTCGCTCAAGACCGGCTGCCTGCTCGAGGCCGCCATCGCCATGGGCCTGCACGTGGTCGGTGCCGACGCCGCGACGACGGCTGCCTACCGCGAGCTCGGCTTCGAGATCGGCGTGGCGTTCCAGATCGTCGACGACGTGCTCGACGCCACCTCGACCAGCGAGGTGCTCGGCAAGACGGCAGGGGCCGACGAGGCCAACGATCGCCAGTCGTGGGTGCGCGTGCTCGGCCTCACCGAGGCGCAGGCGCGCGCCGAGGCCTCCTGGCAGCGCGCCGATGCGCTGCTCGACGCGCTGCCCGGCGAACCCGTGGCGCTGCGCTCGGTGATCGAGACGATCTACCGGCGGACCAGCTGATGGCGGGAGCGGGGCGGGAACGCCTCGATCAGGCGCTCGCAGCCCGCGGGCTCGCGCCGACCCGCTCGAAGGCCCAGGCCTGGATTCTCGCCGGGCTCGTCACCGTCGACGGCGAGCCGGCCCGGACGGCGGGCCAGCAGGTGACGGCGGCCCACGAGCTCGCCGTACGGGATCTGCCGCGCTTCGTCTCCCGCGCCGGCGACAAGCTTGACGGCATGCTGGAGCACCTCGGCTGGGACGCAACCGGCGCCGACGTCCTCGACATCGGCGCCTCGACCGGCGGTTTCACCGACTGCCTCCTGCAGCGCGGTGCCGCCCGCGTGATCGCCGTCGACGTCGGCTACGGGCAGCTCGACCACCGCCTGCGCGAGGATCCGCGCGTGACGGTCATGGAGCGCACGAACGCGCGCACGCTCGCGTCGGACGCGCTGCCGTTTGCGCCGGATCTGATCGTCGCGGACGTGTCGTTCATCTCGCTACGCCACATCCTCGGCCCCGCGATCGCCTGTGCCAGAGCGCCCTGGCGCGCGATCGTGCTCGTCAAGCCGCAGTTCGAGGCGCAGCCCGCCGACGTTGGCAAGGGCGGCGTCGTGCGCGACCCCGTGGTGCGCCGCCGGGCGATCGCCTCGGTCGCCCGCTACGCTTCCGATCTCGGCGCGATTCCGCTGGAGGCCCGCGATTCCGGCTTCCCCGGGCCCGCCGGGAATCACGAATACCCTCTTGCCCTCGTCTCCCAGGACCACCCCCTCGCCCGTGACGCCCACCCCGACCCCGAGCGCATCGCCCTCGACGCCATCGGCGACGCCTGACGTCCGACGCATTCTGCTGGTCACGCACGGTGACCCCTCGGTCACCGCCGTCACCCTGCCCGGGCTGGCCGCCGCCGTGGCCGCCGCGGGCGTCGAGCTGGTGCTCAGCGAGGACGAGTCCGCCAAACACCCCGACCTCGAGCCGGTCAGCGTCGACCGCCCGGACGAGGTCGACCTGATCCTCGTGCTCGGCGGCGACGGCACGATGCTGCGCGCCATGCACCGCGTGATCGACCGACCGGTCGCCTGCGTCGGGGTCAACTACGGCACCTTCGGCTTCCTCACGACGATGCGGGCGAATGAGCTGCTCGAGCGCCTGCCCGACGTGCTCGGCGGTGGCCTCGAGATCGTCGCCCTGCCGACGGTCTCAGTCGAGACGCCTGATGGTCGCTTCATCGCCATCAACGACGTCCTCGTGACGGCCGATCAGCTCGGCCGCATGGCCGTTCTCGAGTGGGCCGTCAACGGTGTCGACCTCGGCCAGCGCGGCTGCGATGGCATCCTCGTCGCCACCCCGGCCGGCTCGACCGGCTACAACCTCTCTGCGGGCGGCCCGGTCATCGAGTGGGGCGTCGATGCCGTCACCGTCACCTTCGTCGCGCCGCACTCGCTCGACGGCCGGCCTCTGATCCTCGGCCGCGGCCATGAGGTGCGCATCGTCTCCCGCACGCGTGACGTCGGCAGCCGCATCGTGGTGGACGGTCATCCGCTCGCGCACCTCGGGAAGGGCGAG
Organism: uncultured Actinomycetes bacterium; assembly: GCA_903960645.1. GTDB lineage: Bacteria > Actinomycetota > Thermoleophilia > Gaiellales > F1-60-MAGs149 > F1-60-MAGs149. The sequence goes on from CAJCBN010000451.1 coordinate 6,988, forward strand.
GCGACGACGATCCGGATGGCACCCGAGGTGGCACGGCTCGCGATCCTGCCGAACCGCCCGTTCCTGTCCCGGTACCGCGACAAGTTCGGA
>CAJCBN010000452.1 GCA_903960645.1 uncultured Actinomycetes bacterium
GCCGGCGTCTTCGAGCTGCCCGGCAAGGATCTCACGATCGATCGCCGTCGCCTCGACGTGGTCGTGAAGGACGCCTGCTCGTACCTCGCCGATTGGCACCCGTCGACGAGCGAGACGAGCGTGGAGGGGTGGGCCGGCTTCCGGCCGGCGACGCCCGATTCGCTGCCGCTGCTCGGCCCCGTGCCGGGCCATGACGGCCTCTTCCTCGCCACCGGGCACGGCATGCTCGGCGTCACCCTGGCCCCGTCCACGGGGGCGCTGCTGACGGAGATGATCCTCGACGGCGCCGCTCCCGCCTGGGTCGAGCCGATGCGTCCGGACCGGCGGTTCTGACCGGTCGCCGCGATCGGTAGCATGGCGCCATGACTCTGCACGTCTGCGACCACCCGCTCGTCCAGCACAAGATCGCGCTGCTGCGCGACGTCGAGACCTCCACCCGTGACTTCCGCGCGCTCTCGAGCGAGCTGGCCGGTGTGCTCGCCTACGAGGCGACGCGCAACCTGATGCTCGAGGACGTCGAGGTGACCACGCCGATCAAGGCGACGATCGGCCGCAAGGTGACCGGCAAGAAGGTCGGCGTCGTGCCGATCCTGCGCGCCGGCGTCGGCATGCTCGACGGCGTCCTCGCGATGATCCCGGTCGCCCGCGTCGGCTTCCTTGGCATGTACCGCGACGAGGAGACGCTGCAGCCGGTCTCCTACTACGAGAAGCTGCCGAAGGACCTCAGCGAGCGCCTGATGCTGATCATCGATCCGATGCTGGCCACGGGCGGCTCGGCCTCCTATGCGGCGGCGGTCTGCAAGGAGCGCGGCGCGCGTGAGGTCAAGCTGCTGTCGCTGCTCGCGGCACCCGAGGGCGTCGAGCGCATGCAGTCCGACCATCCCGACGTCGACATCCACGTCGCGGCGCTCGACGAGTGTCTCAACGAGCTCGGCTACATCGTGCCGGGCCTCGGCGACGCCGGCGATCGCCTCTGGGGTACGCGCTAGCGGCGCGACGGCCAGGCCAGCCGAATGGCGGCCGCCAGCATGAACGACGGGATCGTCGCTCCGAGTGCGCCATCAAGCAGCGGCGAGATGTGATCGCTGATGCCGAGCAGGCGGGTCGGGCTGAGCCACTCGTAGAGCAAGAAGCCCGCGACCCAGGCGACGATCGTGGCGTGGGGTGCCACGGGGCGGATGCGGTCGGCGAACACGGCGCCGAAGAGCGGCACGAACACGGCGCCGAGCAGGTAGAGAAAATCGAAGAATCGATCGAGGGAGATCGTCAAGGCACCGATCGTCACGATCACGCCAATGGTGATCACGATCGGCGTCTGCGGCGCGCGGGGTGCGAAGTTCCGCACGGAAACCGCCGTCGAGTAGATGTTGGCGAAGCCCTTCTCTGACTCGTCGACCACGAGGATCGCTGCGACCAGTATGCCGAGCGGCACCGCCAAGATCACCGCGACGCCAGCCGAGGCGTTGTCGATACCACCCGCCTGCACGGCAGCGAGGATCCCGACGGCGAAGGTGAGTGTGCTGGCGATCCCGAAGCCGAGACCAACGCCGAGGGCAGCGCCCTTGATGGACTTCGCGAACCGCGTGTAGTCCGGGACGAGCGGCTGCCAGGAGGCGAAGTTGGCGACGACGAGGTCGATCGCGATCATCACGCCAATGCCGCCGGCTGCGGCGGCGCCGAGCTCGGATGAGGTGCCGTCGATCGCCAGGCGCAGCAGCAGGTAGACGATTGCA
>CAJCBN010000453.1 GCA_903960645.1 uncultured Actinomycetes bacterium
AGCGCGGCGACGGCGACCTCGAACGCGCCGGCAGCGCCCATCTGGTGCCCCGTCATCGACTTCGTCGACGAGACGGGGATGCCGTCGGCGGCGGCACCGAAGACGGTGCGGATGGACTGCGTCTCGAGGCGGTCGTTGGCCGGCGTGCCGGTGCCGTGCGGGTTGATGTAGCCCACCTCAGCCGGCCCGATGTCACCGCGCTGCAGGGCCGTCGCGAACATGCGGTCGATGCCGACGCAGTCTTCCCGGGGCGCGGCAATGTGGTACGCGTCGTTGGTCACGGCCCACGACACGATCTCGGCAATGATCTCCGCCCCGCGGGCGCGGGCGTCTGCCTCGCGCTCGAGCACGACGACCGTCGCACCCTCGCCGAGCACGAAGCCGTCGCGGGTCGCGTCGAACGGCCGGGACGCGGTCGTGACGTCCTCGCCCTCGCGCGGCGCGCCGAGGACCTTCATGTTGCAGAACCCGCCGAGGATGTACTCCGTGATCAGCGTGTCCACGCCGCCGGCCAGGCAGACGTCCATGTTGCCGCTGGCGACGAGGTCGGCGGCCACGCCAATCGCGCTGGCCCCCGTCGCACAGGCCGCCGTGACGGAGAAGTTGGTGCCGAGCGCGCCGAGATCGCGGGCGATCTCGAAGCCGGGCGTGTCAACCAGCATCGCGCCGTGCAGGTGCGGGCCGATGCGGTGCGGGCCCTTCTCGAAGAACGTCTGCATGCCGGACTGGATGGTGGCCGCACCACCGAAGGCGCTGCCGACGATCACGCCGACACGCCCCGGATCGTCCATCGAGACGCCGCTCTGGGCCCACGCCTCGCGGGCCGCGGCGACCGCGGTGAGGCTGCAGCGATCGAGCTTGCGCGCCTCCTTCCGCTCCATCACCGTCTCGGGATCGAAGCCCTTCATCTCGCACGCGATCCGCGTCTCGATGCGCTCGGGATCAAAGCCCTGGATCGGCGCAACACCGGACTGGCCGGCGAGGAGCGCGCTCCACGAGGAGGCCGTGTCGAGGCCGACCGGGGACAGGATTCCGATGCCGGTGATCACGACACGCGATGCTCCAACCCCGCCCATACGGTGATGTTAGCCTGCGCGGCATGGACACCGCCGCACGAGACCGTCTCTTCCAGCTGCTCGAAGCCCATGGCCCCTCCGGCCGTGAGCGCGAGGCCGCCGATCTCTGGGCCGCCATGGCCGGCGAGTTTGCCACCGTCACGCGCGACCGCATTGGCAATGCGATCGCGAGCGTCGGTCCTGAGAATGCTCCGGCGGTGCTGCTGCTCGGCCATATCGACCAGATCGGGCTGATCGTCACGCACATCGAGGACGACGGCGTCCTGCGCGTGCGCGGCCTCGGCGGCTGGGATCCACGCGTGCTGGTCGGCCAGCCCGTCTCGATCCGCACCAAGAACGGGGATATCCCCGGTGTGATCGGCAGCGTGCCGATCCACCTCCAGAAGGGCAGCGACCGCACCTCCGGTACGGAGATGAAGGAGCTGTGGCTGGACATCGGCGCCAAGGACGGCGAGGACGCCCGCAGCGTGGTTCGCGTCGGCGACGACGCCATCGTCGGGAGCGGCCCCGTGCAGCTGATGGGCTCGCGGCTGACCTCGCGTGCGCTCGACGACCGTGTCGGTGCCTGGGCGGCACTCGAGGCGCTGCGCCGCGTGGCCGCCGGAGCGCCGCAGGTGCGCGTCGTCGCCACCGGCTGCGTGCTCGAGGAGACGCTCGGCGAGGGAGCACGGCTCGTCACGGAGGCCGTGCAGCCGGCGGTCTCGATCGTCATCGACGTCACCCATGCCGCCGACGTCCCGTCGATTGACAAGGGTCAGACGGGTCCGCAGAAGCTCGGCGCGGGCACCATCATCACGCGTGGCCTCGGCCTCGACGAGACCGTCGCCGCGACCCTCGAGGAGCTCGCGAACGCCCACGGCATCCCGTACGGCATGGAGGCCATGCCGGGCGGGTCCACCCACACCGACGTCGACAACACGCTCGCCTCTGTGCGCAGCCTCCGCGCGGCGCTGCTCGGCATCCCGCTCCGCCACATGCACTCCCCCGCTGAGGTCTGCGACCTCGGCGACCTCGAGGCGACCGCTGCCCTGATGGCCGCGTACTGCCTCGCCGCCACGCCGGAATCGCTCGCCTGATGCGCCGCGCCGCCCCACTCGCGCTGCTGCTGACGATCGCTGCCCTACTGGTGGGCTGCAGCCTGCCCGGCCAGGACGCCGAGACAACGCCGACGGTGGAGGCACCGCCCGTGTCGACCGCCGTCGCCCCGGTGCTCGAGCCCGGCGTCGACGGCTGCAACCACCGCAAGCCGCCCTACGCGGGCGAGCCGAAGCAGACCTACGCGGAGGCGCCGCCGGATCCGCTCGTGCCCCCGACCTCCACCTGGTCGGTGGAGATGGTCACGTCGTGCGGCCCGCTCACGATCGTGCTCGATCCGACGACGGGCGGTGCGGCCACGGCGTCGTTCGCGGCGCTGGCCCGCGCCGGCTTCTACGACGGCCTCTCCTTCCACCGCGTCGTGCCCGGCCTCGTCGTGCAGGGCGGCGACCCGCAGGGTACGGGCGCGGGTGGTCCCGGCTACACGGTCGCCACGGCGCCCCCGAGCGACTACCGCTACAAGAACGGCGACGTCGCCATGGCCAAGACCGGCAACGAGCCGGCGGGCACGGCCGGGTCCCAGTTCTTCATCGTGTCGACGGAATCGGGCGGTGCGATGCTCGAGCCGATCTACGCCGTCGTCGGGCACGTCACCGATACGACGTCCGCCGAGACGCTGCGCAAGCTCGACCGGCTCGGCGTCGCCGACGGCCCGCCCGTGGAGCCGGTCTACATCTGGACCGCGCGCCTGTCCGAGACGAAGTAGGATCCGGGTATGAGCGAGAACCCCTTCGGCTTCGGCGGGATGTTCGATCCCGACGACATCAATAACGCCATGCGCCAATTCGCCGAGCAGGCGCAGGAGAGCCAGAGCGTCGCGTTCGCGGACAACGCCATCCACCTCGCGGTGCAGATGACGACGGCCGCGATCGGGCAGTTCACTCCAACCGGCACGCCGGAGGAGCAGGCCGCCCAGCTGCGCGCGGCGATCACCGTGATCTACCCCGAGTGCGTGGCGCTGGTGCGCGAGGCCCGTCAGGGCCTCAAGTAGCCGCGAGCCGTCCGCGCTCCCGCCTGTCGCGAACCGCTTAGTGCATGATTAGGGCAGCCTACTGATGGATTCCGCAACGCTACTCTGGATCGCTCTGCCCGTCGTCGTCCTTACGGCGCTCATCTTGGACCTGTTCGTGTTCCATCGGAGCGACAAGGAGATCCCGACCCGCGAGGCGTTCATCTGGACGGGTATCTGGGCCGGCCTCGGCATTGCCTTCGGCGTCGCCATCTGGGTGATGCTCGGGCCGACGGTCGGCACCGAGTTCTTCACCGGCTACCTCGTCGAGTACAGCCTCTCGATCGACAACGTCGCTGTCTTCGCGATTCTCTTCGCCGCGCTCGCCGTCCCGAACGAGCTGCGCTACCGCGCCCTGTTCTGGGGCGTGATCATGGCGATCGTCCTGCGCGGCGTCCTGATCGGCATCGGTGGCGCGCTGCTCGAGGCGTTCTGGTGGATGCCGTTCATCTTCGGCGCGTTCCTGATCATCACCGGCATCCGCATGGCGCGCCACACCGACACGACCGAGCATCCCGAGGACAGCAAGATCCTCACCCTGATGCGCCGCGTGATCCCGATGACCGAAGACTTCCGCGGTTCGTCCATGACGGTCAAGGAAAACGGCAAGCGGCTGTTTACCCCGCTCTTCGTGGCGCTGCTCGCCCTCGCGTTCTTCGACCTCATGTTCGCCGTCGACTCCGTGCCGGCGATCTACGCGATCACGGACGATCCGTTCATCGTCCTCGCTGCCAACGCCTTTGCCCTGCTCGGCCTGCGCACGCTCTACTTCGCGATCGCCACGTCGCTCGAGCGCTTCGTCTACCTGCAGCCCACGCTGGCGATCGTGCTCGGCTGGGTCGGCTTCAAGATGATCATCTCGCACTGGTACCACATGCCGCCGCTGATCAGCCTGGGCGTGATCCTGACGATCCTCGGCATCGGCATCCTCGCCAGCGTCCGCGCGAACCGCAAGGCCGAGGCCGCTGCGTCTGCCACCGGCGACTGAGTCGTCACCCGCCGGCAGGCGGCGTTCTCCCCGTCTGGACGGTCCCCACTGCGGGCCGTCAGCTGTTGTGCCGGCGAGCCGGTACATGGGTGGTTGCACGTTGAGGTGCCGGTCGGGTGCGGATGCGACGAAGGGGTCAGACCCTTTCGTCGTACGCCCGGCAAGACACCTGCCTCAGCTCATGCCCATGCTGCGGTCGTGCGACGAAAGGGTCTG
>CAJCBN010000454.1 GCA_903960645.1 uncultured Actinomycetes bacterium
CGGTTCATCGAGCCGTCGTGCAGCAGGATGATTGCGCCCGGCTTCAGGGCCGGGCTATTGAGCACGTTGGCCGCGATCGTGGCGGAATCCTCTAGCGCCCAGTCGTTGCTGTCGATCGTCCACAGCACGGGCAGCATGCCGTGCTTGCGGGAGTACTCGTTCGTCGCGCCGGTGAAGTCGCCAAACGGCGGACGCATCAGCGTGGGCACGCGTCCGGTCTCGTCCACGATCAACTGCCGCGTGTCGATGAGCTCGCGCTTGAGTCCGGCCTTGTCGAGGCTCGGCAGGCTCGCGTGCGACCAGGAGTGGTCGGCGACGACATGGCCTTGCTCGACCATCGCGCGTAGGAGACCCGGATTGTCCGCGACGTTCTGGCCGATCACGAAGAACGTGGCCTGCATCTTGTAGCGCTGCAGCAGCGCCAGGATGTCCCAGCTGTCGCGGCCCGGGCCGTCGTCAAAGGTCAGCGCGACGAGATTCCCGGTCTCCGCGCCGCTGTTGACGCCGGCGGTGGCTGGGACCTTCGCGGCGAAGGGACCGATCCCCCACGCTCGCCGTTCGACCGCGGCGGCCGCCTCGGCGCCGATCGAGGCGTTGGCCGCCGCCTTACGGGCGGCCAGGTCGACGGCGCTCTCGGTCGACATCGGCGCGGCCGTGCCCGACTCCGCCGGGCGCAGTGCGTAGGCCAGCACGCCGACGATGAGCAATCCGAAGACGACGACGAGCAGCCCGCGGCGCCGCCGACGGACGGCGGCACTATGTGCCGCGCTGCGCTGCGGTGGTCGCGGAGAGGACACAGGCGAAGGATACCCGGCGGCCCGAGGGGCAGGCGGGAAGCCGGCTCGCTATTCCCACTCGATCGTGCCCGGCGGCTTCGACGAGATATCGAGGGCCACGCGGTTGACGCCCTGCACCTCATTGATGATGCGCGTCGAGATGCGCTCGAGCAGGTCGTAGGGCAAGCGGGCCCAATCGGCGGTCATCGCGTCTTCGCTGGTGACTGCGCGGACGATGATCGGGTACTCGTAGGTGCGGGCATCACCCATCACGCCGACGCTCTTGACGCAGGGGAGCACCGCGAAGCTCTGCCACACCTTGTTGTACCAGCCGGCGGCGCGGATCTCTTCCTGCAGGACGAAGTCGGCGCGACGGAGGATGTCGAGCCGTTCGCGGGTGATGTCACCGATGATCCGGATGCCGAGACCGGGACCCGGGAAGGGCTGGCGCCAGACCATGCGATCGGGCATGCCGAGCTCGATCCCGACCTTGCGGACCTCGTCCTTGAAGAGCAGCCGCAGCGGCTCGCACAGCTCGAGGTCCATGTCGTCGGGCAGCCCACCGACGTTGTGGTGCGACTTGATCTTGGCGGCGGTCTTCGAGCCGGACTCGATGACGTCGGAGTAGAGCGTGCCCTGCACGAGGAAGCGGATGCCCTCGAGGCGGCGCGACTCCTCTTCGAAAACCCGGATGAAGGTCTCGCCGATGATCTTGCGCTTCTGCTCCGGCTCGGTGACCCCGGCCAGCAGGTCGAGGAAGCGATCCTGCGCCTGGACGTGGACCAGGTCGACCTTGTAGTGGTTCCCGAAGGTCTCCACCACCTGCTCGGCCTCGCCCTCGCGGAGCATGCCGTGGTCGACGAAGACGCAGGTCAGCTGATCGCCGACGGCGCGGTGCACCAGCAGGGCGGCCACCGCGGAGTCGACCCCGCCGGACAGTGCGCAGAGGACGCGCTGGTCGCCGACCTGGGCGCGGATGCGGGCGATCTGCTCGTCGATCACGTGCTGCGGCGTCCACGTGCCGTCCTGCCCGCAGACCGCGTAGGCGAAGCGCTCGATCAGCTCCGTCCCGAACGGGGTGTGGATCACCTCGGGGTGGAACTGCACGGCGTGGAAGCGCCGCTCGACGTTCTCCATCGCCGCCGTCGGTGCACCCGGCGTCGAGGCGGTGGCGCGGAAGCCGTCAGGCAGACGGGTGACCGAGTCGTTATGGCTCATCCAGCAGGTGTGCGTGGCTGGCACGCCGTGGAACAGGACCGCGTCGGTCTGCAGCGCGATCTCGGTCTTGCCGAACTCGCCGGTGCCGGTGCCGGCCACCTCGCCGCCGAGGGCCTGCGCCATCGCCTGCATGCCGTAACAGATACCCAGGACCGGTACTCCGAGCTCGAAGATGCCCGGGTCCAGGCGGGGCGCGCCCGGCTCGTTGACGGAGGCGGGTCCGCCGGACAGAACGATGCCGACCGGGTCGAGCGCGCGGATCTGGTCGAGCGTGATGTCGTGCGGCACGAGTTCGGACAGCACACGGCACTCACGGATGCGGCGGGCGATCAGCTGGGCGTACTGGGCCCCGAAGTCGAGGACGAGGATCGGGCGATCGGCGCTCACCGTGCTAGCGCGACATTCCGATGCCCTGCTCGCGCTGCAGCTTCTTACCTTCGGTCTGCAGCGAGGGCGCGACCATGATCTCGGCCTTCTGGAACTCGTGGATCGTCTCGTACCCGGTGGTCGCCATCGAGGTGCGGAGCGCGCCCATCAGGTTGAGCGTGCCGTCGTTCTCGTTGGCGGGTCCGAGCAGGATCTCCTTCAGCGTCGCGACCTGCTTCGTCTGCACCCGCGCGCCGCGTGGCAGCGTGGGATGGAACGTCGCCATGCCCCAGTGCGTGCCCTTGCCGGGCGCCTCGTGGGCGCGGGCCAGCGGCGAGCCGACCATCACCGAGTCGGCGCCGCAGGCGATCGCCTTGGAGATATCGCCGCCGGTGCGCATACCGCCGTCGGCGATCACGTTGACGTACTGCCCGGTCTCGAGCAGGTGCTGGACGCGGGCCGCGGCAGCGTCGGCGATCGCCGTCGCCTGCGGGACGCCCACGCCGAGCACGCCGCGGGTGGTGCAGGCGGCGCCGGGGCCGACCCCGACGAGCACGCCGGCCGCACCGGTGCGCATGAGGTGCAGCGCCGCCGGGTAGCTGGCACAGCCGCCGACGATGCACGGAATGCCGACGGTGGCGATGAATTCCTTGAGGTTGAGCGGCTCAACGCTGCGCGAGACGTGCTCGGCCGAGACGACGGTGCCCTGAATGACGAGGACGTCGAGACCGGCGGCCACGACGGCCTCCCAGTTGTCACGGACGCGCTGCGGCGTCAGGGACGCGGCGGTGATGACGCCGGCGGCCTTGATCTCGCGGACGCGCTGCGCCATCAGGTCGATGTCGAGCGGTGCCTCGTAGATCTCCTGCATGCGCCGCGTCGCAACCTCGGGCGGCAGCTCGGCGATCTCCTCGAGGATCTGGTCGGCGTCGGCATAGCGACCCCACAGCCCCTCGAGGTTGAGGACGCCCAGACCGCCGAGGCGGCCCAGCTCGATGGCGGTGGCCGGCGAGACGACGCCGTCCATGGCCGAGGCGAGCAGCGGGAGCTCAATCAGGTACGGGCCCAGCTTCCAGCCGATGTCGACGTCCTCGGCGTCGCGGGTGCGCCGCGAGGGCACGATCGCGATGTCGTCAAAGCCATAGGCGCGTCGCGCCTTTTTGCCACGTCCGATTTCGATCTCCACCGCGTTGTCCGTGTCCTTTCGGCGACGACGACCCCGCCTGCGGGGCGCATCTGCGCTGCCTGTCGATACCTGTCACGGACACTAGTCGCGGCTTCGGACGGAGGGGCCGCCAGTGGTCCTCAGCGCAGGCTGAGCTCGCGCAGCTCCGTGAGCGCCAGCTGGCGCTTGAACTCACGCGGATCGAACACGCCCGCGCCGGCGATCAGGGTGCTGGCCGAGCCGCACGCCACCGCCTGCCGCAGCGCGTCGTCCGGGGCTCCGTCGCGTCGGCGGCTGGCCAGGTAGGCGCCCAGCAGGGCATCGCCGGCGCCGACGGTACTGATTGCCTCGACGCGCGGGATGGTCACGCGCAGCCGACGCTCCTGCCCGTGCTCGCGCAGGAGCATGAAGGCACCCGACTCGTTGGTGATCAGCACGTTGCGCGGCCCCATGTCGGCGATCTCGTCGAGCGCGGCGACCAGATCTGCCTCCCCGGCGAACTCGTGGCCGACC
>CAJCBN010000455.1 GCA_903960645.1 uncultured Actinomycetes bacterium
TACGGCAAGGATGCGCTCCCGCAACGGCGCCTCGGGCGCTACCAACCGCCGATGCAGTACCGGGTCTTCCACCAGCCCGAACCGATCGCGTTCTCCGCCTGGACCGGATGGGAAGGGCCAGACCCCGCCTTCTGGGTGCCGCAGGGCTTCGCCGTCGTGAATCTGGATCTGCGCGGGTTTGGGAAATCCGATGGCACAGGTGAATTGCTCTCCGACCAGCAAGGCGATGACGAGCACGACGTGATCGAGTGGGTCGCGGCGCAGCCGTGGTGCACGGGTCGCGTCGGGTTGCTTGGCGTTTCCTACCTCGCGATCTCGCAGTACCGCGCGGCCGCCACGCGGCCACCGCACCTCGCAGCGATCTGTCCGTGGGAGGGCTTCACGGACATGTACCGCGACTTCGCATGCCCCGGGGGTGTGCGCGAGAACGGATTCCTCGCCATGTGGAGCAAGATGACCCTCAAGGGCGGCCGGGTGACCGAGGATCCCCTCGCCGAGCAGCGTGCCCGGCCGCTGATCGACGATTGGTGGCGATCGCGTAATCCGGCGCTCGAGCAGATCGAGGTGCCGATGCTCGTATGCGGCAGCTTCTCCGACCACCTCCTCCACTCTCGCGGCTCGTTTGAGGCATTCCGTCGCACGGGCTCGCAGCGCAAGTGGCTATGGACCCACCGCAGCGGCAAGTGGTCGACGTTCTACTCGGCTCAAGCCACGGACGTGCAGCTGCGGTTCTTTGACCACTTCCTACGCGACGCGGACAACGGCTGGGAGGACGAGCCGCCCGTGCGCATCGCGGTGCACGACGGCGGGCCCGACCCGGTCGCGATCCGCCACGCGCCCGACTGGCCGCCGCCGGATGTCACGTGGACCGACCTCCATCTCCAGCCCGGCGGCATGCTCGGCGACACGCAAGCCGCGACCAGTGGCACAGCCAAGTGGGCCAATGCCGACGGTACGACGCGGTTCGCCTGGCGCGCGCCACGCGACATCGATCTGATCGGCCCCCTGGTGCTCGATCTCACCGTCTCGCTCGACGACACCGACGACGCGACCGTGTTGGCTGCCGTGCGCCTTGTCCGCGACGGCGTCGAGGTGCCGTTCGAAGGCTCCTACGGATTCGACCGCGACGTCGTAACGCACGGCTGGCTCCGCGTGTCGCACCGTGCGCTCGACCAGGAACGCTCGCTCGATTGGCTGCCGGTGCACGCGCACACGCGCGCCGAGCCCGTCGCGCCGGGCGAGCTCGTCAACCTGTCGATCCCCCTCCTGCCGCAGGCGACCCGCCTCCAAGCTGGTGATGAGCTCGTGCTTGAGCTCCGCTCGACGTGGCTCTTCCCGCGCAATCCGGTCAGTGGCCAGATGCCAGCGCGCTACGTGCCCGATTCCGCCGGCACGACCCGCGTGCACCTCGGGCCCGAGCATCGCAACGTGCTGCGGGTTCCGATCGCGCCGAACCTGTCGTAGCGCCTAGAGGTATGAACAGAGGGGTCAGGCCCCTTTGTGTACACAAAGGA
>CAJCBN010000456.1 GCA_903960645.1 uncultured Actinomycetes bacterium
CGGCAACGTGTTCTTCTCCGACGATCCTCTCGGCTACATCGGCAGTCACCTGCGGGAGCTCCCCGCTCTGCTCATCGGCGGTGTCCTGATCGCCCTCATCTACACCCTGATGGGCCTTGCCGTGGCCTCCCTCACGAGTCGGCGGGCGTTCGCGACCGTCGGCTTCGTGCTGATGCTCGTGGTGACGGGACTCATCGGCGGCCTCCTCCGCGACGTGCTCGCGTTTGGCCCCAACTCGCGCCTCGTGAACCTGCAGTTCCTGCCCGTCTGGCTGGCGCAGAAGATCATCGGCGAGGCACCGGCTGGCGCCGTCGAGAACGGCCCGCTGCAGCGCCTTGAGACGCCCGACACCGGCCTCCTCGTCGTCGCGAACGTGGTGATCGTGGTCGTCTGCGTGGGCGTTCTCGCGCTGCGCTACCGCCGGAGCGACGCATGACGCCGCTGCTCGAGTTCGACCGCGTCTCCAAGTGGTTTCGCGACACGGTCGCCGTCGGCGACGTCTCCTTCTCGATTGAGGCGGGCGTCACGGGCCTGCTCGGCCACAACGGCGCCGGCAAGTCGACCGCGATCCGACTGGCTACCGGTCTCGCCCGTCCCGACGAGGGCGCTGTGCGCGTGCTCGGCCTCGATCCGCGGCGCAGCGGCGACGCCCGCGCGGCGATCGGCCTCGTCCCCGACGGCGACGGTCTCTGGTCCGGTCTGACCGCCCGCGGCGTCGTCGAGGCCTGCGGTCGGCTGCGCGGGGTCGCCGACGCCAAAGGCGCCGCTGCCGATGCGCTGGCCGCCGTCGACCTGACCGATGTCGCCGACCGCGACGTCAAGGGCTTCTCCCAGGGCATGCGCCAGCGCGTCAAGATCGCCCAGGCCCTCGTCCACCGCCCGCAGGTGCTGATCCTCGACGAGCCCCTCAACGGCCTCGACCCGCAGCAGCGCGAGGCCGTCATCGCCCTGCTGCGCCGACTCGGCTCGGAGGGCATCGCCACGCTCTTCTCCAGCCACGTGCTGGGCGAGGTCGAGCGCGTCGCCGACAACGTGCTGGTGCTCGTCAACGGCCGCCTCGTCGCCGAGGGCGCACCCCACGCCCTCCGCGAGCTGATGGACGAGCGACCGCGCCGCATCCGCATCGCCGCCTCCCCCACCCGCGCCCTCGGCGCCGCGCTGGCCGCCGTCGACGGGGTCGAGCAGCTCGAGATCGGGGAGCACGCGATCGTCGTCGAGACGAGCGACCCGACCGCCGTGGCGCGAGCGCTGCCGCAGCTGGCGCACGACTGCGGCGCCACGATCGCCTCGGTCGAGCCGACCGACGAGGACCTCGAGAGCGTTTACGGCTACCTGACGCAGCGCGCACGGGGCGTACGACGATGACCGTGACCCTGCTGACGATTCGCGCGCTGCTGTTCCGGAGGCGCTCGCTGGCGCTGCTCCTGCCCGTCCTCAGCGTGCCCGTGTTCGTCGCTATCGCCATCGTGCGCGGCGACGTCTCCCCCGACAGCCAGGCGATCATCGTCGGGCGACTGCTCGTGACGACGGTGGCGCCACTCGTCGCACTGGTACTTGCCGTGACCGCCATCGGCGACGAGCGCGAGTCGGGCACGATCGTCTACCTCGCCACGGCCCGCATCTCGCGCCTACGCGTCGTCGCGGAGAAGGTCCTCGCCGCCGCCTTCTGCTCGGCGGTCCTGCTCCTGCCCGCCCTGATTGCCGTCGCCGTGCTGGGCTCGCACCTCGGCGTCGGCACCGACAACATCCTGCGCGGCATCGGCGGGACGCTGCTGGTCTCCACGGTCTACGCCGCCGTCTTCGTGACCGTCGGGCTGCTGCTGAAGCGCGCGCTCGTGGCGGGCATCATCTACATCCTGGTCTGGGAGGGCGCGATCGCCACGGTCGCGCCGTCGGCCGAGCGCGTCAGCATGACCGCCTGGGGACGC
>CAJCBN010000457.1 GCA_903960645.1 uncultured Actinomycetes bacterium
CTACGGCACCACCGCCGCCGGACCGAACGATGTCGTCATCGACGCCGCCGGCAACGTCTACACGGCGAACACGACGGCGGCCAGCGTCACCAAGATCACCCCTGCCGGCGTATCCACCACGCTCGGCACCACGGGCAAGGGCCCGATCGGCATCGCCATCGACGCTGCGGGCAACCTCTACACGGCCAACTCCGCCGCCGACAACGTGACGAAGCTCACGCCGTCCGGCACCTCGACGATCCTCGGCACGACGGGTGACAACCCGATCGGCATCGCCGTGGACTCGGCCGGCAACGTCTACACCGCCAACTACGTCGCGAGCACCGTGACCAAGATCACGCCTGCCGGGGTCTCGACGACGCTCGCGGCGACGGGTACGCATCCGCTCGGCATCGTGGTCGACGGCAGCGGCAACGTCTACACGGCTAACGAGAAGACCGCCACGGTCACCAAGATCAGCCCGGCCGGCATCGCCTCGACTCTCGGCACGACCGGCGGCTGGCCGCAGGGCATCGCCCTCGACGGCTCCGGCAACGTCTACACGGCCAACTGGAACACGCGCAACGTCTCGAAGATCACCCCGGCCGGCGTCTCCACGATCCTCGGTCGTACCGGTCGCCGCCCGATCGGTATCGCGCTCGACACCTCCGGCAACGTCTACACGACCAACAACGGCTCCGCCGACGTATCGCGCATCACCCAGAACGGCACGTCGCAGATCATCGGCCGCACCGGTCGGCGTCCGGTCGGCATCGCGCTCGATACCGCTGGCAACGTCTACACGTCGAACTTCCTGTCCAACTCCGTCACGCAGATCGTCCCGCCCATGAACAGCCAGATGAACGTCGTCTCGCTGAGCACGGTGACGGTGGCGGCCCCTGACAACGCGGCCGTTTGGATCATCCCGTTCTACAACGCGGTCTACGCGACGAAGGCCGAGTGCCTCACGAACCTCAAGATCGTCCGCACGCTGCCGGCCCAGGCCGGTGTGGGCGTGCAGAACGTCTCCGAGACCTCCTGCATGGAGGTCGGCAACGTGCCGTACACCTACAACGTCGGCGAGACCGAGATCACCGTCGCGCAGTGGACGACGTTCCTCAACACGGTCGATCCCATGGGCCTCAACCGCCACCACCTCTGGTCTGCCCCCAACGGCTCGAAGGTCTGGCCGCTGTACGGCTCGATCAACCGCACCGCCAAGGCGCTGCCCGGCCGCCACTACTCCGTGGCCTCCGCCGCGTGGGCGCAGAAGCCGTTCAACTTCGCCGACTTCACGCGTGCGGCGCGCTTCATCAACTCGCTCCAGAACGGCAAGGTGCTGGCGAAGAAGACGGCCACGGTGACCACCGTCTCCGGCGCCACGCTGAAGACCACGACGTACACCGTGCGTCTGTCGAAGCAGACCGAGACCGGCATGTACACGATGAGCAACCGCGCGGCCACGCGTAACCTCACCTCCGGCTTCGCCGTGACGAGCCAAGACGAGTGGATGAAGGCCGCGTACTTCGATCCCAAGGGCGGCGGTCAGCTGTCGTACTGGGACTACCCCACCGGCCCCGGCACGTTCGTCAACTGCCCGGCCTCCCCGGTCGCCAGCGCGAACTCGCCCACGCTGTGCCCGGCGACGCCGCCCGCGCAGACGATTCTCGACCCGACCACGGGCAACGTGACCAACGCCGCCACGCAGCCGCTGGCGACCTACAAGGCCACCAGCACGCCGCCGTACTGGTGCGCGGCACAGTTCACGACCGCTCAGTGCGCGACGTCGCCGTTCAAGAAGCTCAACAGCACCTACATCGGCAACGTCAGCACCGTCGGTCAGGCCCTCACGCGCTCGCCGTGGGGCACGCTCGACCAGGGCGGCAACGTCGTCGAGATCACCGACACGATCGCTCCGCCGCCGCCGCTCAAGAACGCCAAGATCGTCTGGCGCCGCTGGCACGGTGGCGTCGTGACCGCCACGGATTACCAGATGTGGCTGTCCGCCGTCGGCGTCACGCCGCAGACCATCCCCGGGTACAGCATCAACCCGTGGCGCGGGCTCCGCATCTCGGTCCTCGGCTAAAGACCCTGCAGGTCGTGGTGGGGGAGCGCCCAGCGCCTCTCCACCACGACACGCAGCGCCATCAGGCCGCGATGATGCCCTGGACGATCTGCGAGACGATCCAGAGCGCGAAGATGGCAACCATCGCGGAGAGGTCGAGCGGTCCGAGCGGCCGGATGAAGCGCCGGAAGATCATCAGGTACGGCGCGACGGTGTCATCGAGGAAGCGCCGGACGGCCATCACGGGTGCTGAGAAGCCGATCGGCACGAAGGTCTGCAGGGCGTAGGCGATGATCATCACCGTGTAGACGAGCGTCAGCGAGTTGATGAACAACGCGACGAGGTCACGGCCGAAGTCCATCAGGCACCCCGCAATTCGATGCCGCGGTCGCGGGCCGCGATGGCGGCGCTGCGCATCGCCTCGGGTAGCCCCGCCGCCTCGAGCGCGGCGATGCCGGCGGCCGTCGTGCCGCCGGGCGAGGTGACGCGCTCGCGCAGGGCGGTCGCGCTCTCCCCCGTCTCCACGAGATAGCGGCCCGTGCCGGCGAACGTCATCACGGCGAGGCGCGTGGCGTCGGCCTCGGCGAAGCCGACCGCCTTGGCGGCCTCAACGAAGGTCTCGAGCACGTAGGCGAGCATGCCGGGGCCAGAGCCGGAGATGGCGGTGACGGCGTCGAACATCGACTCGTCGACGGCGACGGCGGTGCCGACCTCCTCCAGCCAGGGCAGGAGCAGCGCGGTCGCCGCGGCGTCACCGCAGACGCCCGACACGCCACCGCCAACGGCGACCGGGATGTTCGGCATGAAGCGCGCAGTCGGCGTGCCCGCCGCCAGGCCCGTGCGGATGGTGGCCAGCTCGACGCCCGCTGCCGCGGAGGCCACGGAGGCACCGGGGCGCAGCGTCGTCGCGACCTCACGCGCCGCGGCCGCGATGTCCTGCGGCTTGACCAGCAGGATCACGAGGTCCGCCTCGGCGGCCACGGCGGCCGGCGTGGCGCGCACGCCGATGCCGTGCTGGGCGGCCACTGCCTCGGCGACGCCCTCCACGCGGTCGGTCGCGATAATGCGGCCGGCGTTCGCCGCGTCCGCCCCGACCCAGCCAGCCACGAGCGCGCTCGCGAGCCGGCCAGCGCCGATCAGTCCAAGGGTGCCTTCAGCCATGCGCGGAGTGTACCCGCGCCTATGATCGACCCATGAGCGAATTCCACGAAGGCGGGTGTCTCTGCGGCAGCGTGCGCTATCGCGTCAACGCTCCGCTGCGCGACGTGACGACGTGCCATTGCGGTGAGTGCCGCAAGAGCCACGGCAGCGCCGGGGCCTACACCGCGTCGCCCGATGAGCACCTCGAGTTGCTCTCAGACGACGGCCTGACGTGGATTGAGAGCCCGGCCAGCACCACCAACGCGGTCCGTGGTTTTTGCGCGAAGTGCGGCTCGTCGCTGTTTTGGAAGGCTCCCGATCGCGACTACACGGCCATTAGCGCCGGCACTATCGATGAGCCGTCGGGCCTGCAGTCGGTTGGCCACATCTGGTGGGATGCCCGTGCCGATTGGGAGGTCCCGGACGGGCTCCCGACGTCTGCCACAGGCACCTCGACGACTGGCTGAGTTGGTTTAGCGGGCCGCGTACTGCGCGGCAGCGTCGATCAGCGCTTTGAAGACCGGCGCACCCGAATCGGTGTGCGCCTCCTCCGGATGCCACAGCACGCCGACGGCAAAGGACTTGGTCGGATCTTCGAGCCCCTCGACCGTGTCGTCTGGCGCCTTGGCCGTTACCTCGAGGCCTTGACCAACGGTCTCGATGCCCTGGTGGTGGTGCGAGTGGATGACGGTGCCGCTTGGTACGAGCTCGGCGATCTTGCCACCCAGAATCTCAACCGGGTGGTTCGACCACTCGCCGAGCTTGACCCGATGCATGTCGCCGTCGACGACATCATCGAGATGCTGCTCAAGCGTGCCGCCGTAGGCAACGTTGAGCAGCTGGAAGCCACGGCAGACACCGAGCAGCGGCATGTCGCGATCGAGCGCGCCGCGCAGCAGCCCGAGCTCGGCCTCGTCACGGCGCACGTTCGGCGGATCGTTCGTCGGGTGCGACTCGGCGCCGTACGTGCTCGCACCGACGTCGCTGCCGCCGACGAGAATCAGCCCGTCGAGCGTGTTGAGCGCCTCGTCGACAAACCCCTCCATCTCCGGCAGCGGCGGCACGAGCAGCGGAAAGCCACCGGCCACCAAAATCGAGTTGACGTACGCCTGCGGCGCGAGGCACGCGGGCATGTCGGTCCACGGTCCCCAGGAGGCCTCGAGCCAGTACGCGGTGATGCCGATGCGCGGTCGCATGCGGGCAGCCTACCGGCTGCTCTGGACAACCTGGGCCCGGGCCCAGGTTGTCCAGAGCAGCGCCCGGGGCGTCGCACACCCGCGTCGGTCTCGATGCGCATCACGTGTGCCGTCGCGCGCATGCCGCCCAGGGCAGCTCGTAGGATGCGCCCGACTGCGCGTCCCACGGCAAAGATTCAGGTTGTGCTTTCAACAGCGCACCGGGAAGAATCTACGTACGGGCCGGAGCGCGCGGGCGAGAGCGCGAACTCGCTCAGGAGCGCTCGAACGAGCGCACCAGCTCCCAGTCCGTCACGGCGGACTCGAAGGCCGTGACCTCGTGACGGCCGCTGTTGACGTAGTGGTCGACCACGCGATCACCGAAGGCGGCGCGGGCGAAGGCGCTGCGGTCCAGTAGATCGACGGCCTCGGTGAGCGTCGTCGGCATGCGCTGACCGTCGGCGTCGTAGGCGCTGCCCGGCGTCGGCGGCGGCGGCACGAGCTCGCGGTCGATGCCGTCGAGGCCCGCAGCGACGACGGCGGCGAAGGCCAGGTACGGGTTGGCGTCACCACCGGCGATGCGCGTCTCGAGCCGCAGGCCCTTGCCGTGCCCGACGGAGCGGAACGCGGCGGTGCGGTTGTCACGGCCCCAGAGCAGCGTCGTCGGCGCGAACGAGCCGTACGCGTAGCGCTTGTACGAGTTGATGTTCGGCGCGAAGAAGAAGGACAGCTCGTGCGTGCGCTCGACTTGGCCGGCGATGTACTGGTCGTAGAGCGGCGAGTGCCCACCCTCGCCGGTGCCGGGGAACAGCGCCTCGTCACCCTCCCAGAAGGAGCAGTGGATGTGGCACGAGTTGCCCTCGAGCTGGTTGACCTTCGCCATGAAGGTGACCGCCGCGCCGTGCTGGTACGCGATCTCCTTGGCCGCCAGCTTGTAGAAGGCGTGGTCGTCGGCCATTCGCAGCGCCTCCTGATAGCGGAAGTTGATCTCGTGCTGGCCGAGGTTGCACTCGCCCTTCGAGTCCTCCACCTTCAGACCCGCCGCCTTCATCGCCAGACGGATGGGGCGAATCACGTCCTCGACCATCGTCGTGCCGAGGATCGAGTAGTCGACGTTGTACGCGTTGGCGGGCTTCATGTCCCGGTAGCCCTTCTCGCGCGCCGTGTCGTACGACTCGCGGAACAGGACGAACTCGAGCTCGGACCCGATCTGCGCGTTCCAGCCGCGCTCGGCAAGGCGCTCGAGCTGAGCGCGCAGGATCTGGCGCGGCGACTCGACCACGGGCGAGCCGTCGTGATGCATGACGTCGGCGACGCAGAACACGGTGCCCTCGAGCCACGGCATCGGCCGCAGCGTCGAGAGGTCCGGCTGCAGCACGAAGTCTCCGTAGCCCGACTCCCAACTCGTCAGGGCGAACCCCGACAGCGTCGCCATCTCCATGTCGACGGCCAGCAGGTAGTTGCAGGCCTCAGCACCGTGTGCGGCGATGTCGCCGACGAAGGCTTCAGCATCGAAGCGCTTGCCCTGCAGTCGCCCCTGCATATCGGTCATGGCGAGCACGACCGTATCGACCTCGCCCTTCGCGACCAGATCGCGCAATTCGTCGAGCGTCACGTCGTCTCCTCTTCGTGCAACACGATGACCCTACCGGGGCCGCCGCACCAGCGCTACGTGGTCGGGTTGAAAAACCCCTGGTCGACGAGGCGCTGGCGATCCTCCGCCGACACCTCGACGTTGGCGGGCGTCAGCAGGAAGACCTTCTCCGCGATGCGCTGGATGGCACCATCGAGGGCGTAGGTCATGCCCGAGCCGAAGTCGATCATCCGCTTGGCGAGATCCGGCTCGGCCGTCTGCAGGTTGACGATCACCGGCACGCCGTTCTTGAAGCGATCGGCGATCTGCTGCGCGTCGTTGTAGGAGCGCGGTGCGATGACGTGGACGCGGACGGCGCCCTGAACCTTCTTGTCGGGTGCGGAGCGCAGCACGCCGATCTCGCCGCTGGCGGTACCGCGACGCGGCCGGCCGGCCGCCGTCTCCTCCTCGTGGAAGGCGTCGTCGTAGTCGGCCGTCGGCGTGGAGCGCCGTCGATCGAGGCGCCGCACGGACGATTTCCGCGGTGCGGGCTCGGGGTCGTCGTGGACGGTGGAGAAGTCGTCGTCGTAGAGGCTCTCGTCCTCGGCAAGGCCGAAGTACACGAGCGTGCGGTGCCAGATGCTGGACATGCGCCCGAGTGTACCGGTTTCGGACACGGAATTGCGCCTACGGCGCGAGCAGGACGCTGCCAGCGCGCACGAGCGTGGCGCCTTCCTCGACCGCGACCTCGAAATCCTGACTGGTGCCCATCGAGAGTCGGTCGAAGCCATGCGTGCCGCTCCAGCGCTCTGCTGCTTGTGCCGCAAGGTCGCGCAGGGCCGCGAAGGCCGCGCGCGAGCCCTCGGCATCCTCAGCGAACGCGGGCATCGTCATCAGACCCGTCACGTTCACGTTGGTCAATGGAGCGAGCAGCTCGAGCAGCGCGTCGAGCTCGTTCGGGGCGACACCGTCCTTGTCCGGGTCGCCGGCCGTGTTGACCTCCACGAGCACGTCCTGCGGAGCGGGCGAGCGGCTCTCGAGCTGCGCGGCGGTGGACTCCGTGAAGAGCGAGTGGATCAGGCTGACGCGACCCGCGATCTCCTTGACCTTGCGGCTCTGCAGGTGGCCGATGAAGTCCCACGTGAACAGCTCGCCGTAGGCGTCCTGTTTCGCGACGAGCTGATCGGTGCGGTTCTCCCCGACGCGCGTGATACCCGCCGCGTGCAGGAGAGGCAGGTCCTCAATCGCGAGGTACTTGACCGCCGCGACGATCTCGATCTCGCCCGGGTCGCGCCCGGCGCGCGCGGCCGCGGCGGCGATGCGCTCGCGCGTGTGGGCCACCCCCGCCTTCACGTCATCAGGATTCCTCGACATCAGGCTCCTCACGGTAGGCGATGACGCCCTGGCGGCCCGTCGTCGCCCCGTCGCGGCGATACGAGAAGAAGCTGCCCGCGTCGCTGATCGTGCAGAGGCCTGCGATCTCGATCGCGTCGGGCGAGAGGCCTGCCTGCATCAGCGCGGTACCCGCTGCGGCCGCGAGATCGGCGGTGCCGCCCGTCGCGGCGCGCTCCCCGAAGCGCTCGCGCAGCTGCACCGCGACCTCCTCCCCCACCTCGTACGCGAGCGGGCCCGCACAGGGCCCGACGGCGGCGGCGTACGCTCCCGGCCCGAGCGCGGCGACGGTCTCCTCGATCACGCCGGCCACGAGGCCCTTCCAGCCCGCGTGGACGACTGCCACCGAAGAGCCGTCGAGGGCGGCGATCACGATCGGCACGCAGTCGGCCGACAGCGCGACGAGCGCCCGTTCGAGCTCGCGCGTGATCAGCGCATCGGCCTGCGGCAGCTCGCCCTGCGGGTCGAGGAAGCCGCCGAGCAGCGGCTCGGCAATGCGGACGACGCTGCCGTGCACCTGATGGTTCAACACCGTGCGGGCCGGATCGGCGCCCACGGCGGCACACAGGCGCCGGCGGTTCTCCGCCACTGCGGCACGCTCGTCGCCCGTCGTGAAGCCGAGGTTGAGCGATGCGAACGGCCCCTCAGAGACGCCGCCGCGGCGGCTCGTGAAGGCCGCGACGATGCCCGCCGGGCCCTGCCAGCGCAGGAGCGGGAAGGCCGCGAAACTGTCCCAGACGAGGGGCATGCCGTGAGGGTACCGGGGGTCAGGGTACCCTGCGGGAGATGTTCGGCAATATCGACTCCGCCTTCTCGGCCGCGAACCTCGAGCTGCTCGCGTTCCTGCTGCCGATCTTGGTCGTCTCCATGGTCTTGCACGAGATGGCCCACGGGTACGTCGCCAATCGCCTCGGCGACCCGACGGCACGCATGCTTGGCCGTCTGTCGCCGAACCCGGCCCGCCACGTCGACCCGCTGGGCTCGGCGATGTTCGCGATCTCATGGATCGCCTCGGGTGGCACATTCCTGTTCGGCTGGGCCAAGCCGATCCCCGTGCAGCCGCGCTTCTTCAACCATCCCCAGCGCGGCTTTGCCATCGTCGCGATCGCCGGTCCGCTCACCAACATCCTGATCGCGTACGTGCTCGCCATCGTGCTGTCCGTGACGAACCTCGTGACGTTCGGTCCCGGCGACGCGCTCTACTCGGTCGGCGATCCCAGCCTCGCCCAGCGCATCCTGATCCAGGCGTTCCTGCTGAACATCTGGCTGGCCGTCTTCAACATGCTCCCGATCCCGCCGCTCGACGGCAGTCGCGTCATCGGCGCCTTCATGCCGCGCCAGATGTACGCCGCGTGGGCCCGCCTCGACCAGTACGGGATGTTCTTCCTGATCGGCCTGATCTTCTTCTTCCGCCCCCTGCTGGACGTCGTGTCGGCCCTGACCGACCCGATCGCCACGACCCTGCTCAAGCTGGCGGGCGTATGAGCCGCTCGACACCGTTGCTCTGGGCGGGCCTGTTCGCGTTGGTCGTCGCCGTTGTGTTCCTCGGGTTCGGCCTCGTCGCCGGCTCGGGCAGCTGACGTTTTTGGACCCGGGTCCAGAAACGTCAATTTCCTACGTTTTTGGACCCGGGTCCAGAAACGTCTACTGCTCGCGCAGCCAGACCAGCTGCGCGTTGCGATCGTCGGCGACGGAGCCGTCGATGCGGGCGCGGCGCAGCTCGACCAGCAGGCGCCCCACGTCGGGGCCCTCTGTGCCGGACTCCCGCATGACATCGCTGCCGTCGATCGCCAACGCGATGTGGCGCAGACGTCCGAGGTAGCGTGCCGCCTCGTCGCCACCGGCCGCGACGACCGCCTCGATCGGGACGCGGGCGCAGGCCGTATCGACGTCGGCATCGGC